>JALRLI010000059.1 GCA_023254555.1 Microbacteriaceae bacterium | reverse complement strand
TTCGGGCCGAAGCGTATTGACACCCGCCGTCTCGAGCCACATTTCAGACCACACCGTCAGCTCACGGCCGCTCTGCGCCTCAAGTTCGAGCAACAGATCAGGGAGTTCGGTGTTTTTATGTGCGTGTTTGACGAAGTAGTTGTGCACACCCTTCATAAAACGTTCTTGACCTACCCACGCGACCAGCTGTTTGAGAACTGAGGCACCCTTCGCGTAGGTGATTCCGTCAAAGTTGACCTGCACATCTTGTAAGTCATTGATCTGAGCCACGATCGGGTGGGTTGAAGGCAGCTGGTCTTGCCGATAGGCCCAAGACTTCTCCATCACCGCAAACGTCGTCCAAGCATCCTGCCATTCGGTTGCCTCTGCTGTAGCGAGCGTCGACATGTACTCGGCGAACGACTCGTTGAGCCAAAGATCGTTCCACCAACGCATGGTCACTAAATCGCCGAACCACATATGAGCGAGTTCGTGAAGAATCGTGACAACTCTGCGCTCGCGCATCGCTTCGGTGACCTTGCTCCTGAAGACGTAGGCCTCAGTGAATGTGACAGCACCCGCATTCTCCATCGCTCCCGCATTGAACTCAGGAACGAAGAGCTGATCGTATTTATCGAATGGATACGGATAATCAAACTGGCTTTCAAAGAAAGCGAAACCCTCTCGTGTTTTTTCGAAGATGTAGTCTGCGTCAAGGAACTCTGCGAGTGAATGGCGACAAAAAACTCCGAGGTTGATTGTGCGTCCGTTAGTGCTCACGAGCGAGTCACGAACCACATGGTACGGACCCGCAATGAGCGCGGTGATGTAGCTCGATACAACCGGAGTTGGCTCGAACAGCCAAACAGCGCTATCGTCGTCATCGCTGGGCTGCGGCACCGGCGTTGCCTGATTGCTCACGACCTGCCACCCTGCCGGGGCCTTAATCGTGAACTGAAAGGTTGCTTTGAGATCGGGCTGCTCAAAGACGGCAAACACGCGCCGCGCATCCGGAACTTCGAATTGGCTGTAGAGATACACCTCTCCATCGACGGGGTCAACGAACCGATGCAGGCCCTCGCCTGTGTTTGTGTATTCGGCGTCGGACTCAACCAGCAGTTCGTTCTCATCCTTCAAATGATCGAGTTGGATGCGCAGGCCGTCGCTAACGCTGGCCACATCAAGCTCGCTCCCATTCAAGACCACCCGATGCACTCTGCGAGTTACTGCATCAATAAAGGTGCTGGCGCCATGCGTTGCCGAGAATCGCACCCGTGTCTCACTTCGAAATACTTCGGCGCTCTGAGTGAGATCAAGACTGATTTTGTAGTCAGACACTCGAATAAGCGCAGCTCTTTCGCGAGCCTCAGTGCGAGTTAGGTTATCTGCGGGCAACTTGTATCTCCTGTAGGTTTTGGCAACTAGAACTAGCCTAATTGCCGGGCAGGAGATAGCCCGCGTCAACAGTAGAATTGTTGCATGCGTATCCACATCGCCACTGATCATGCTGGTTTGGAGTTCAGCCAGACTCTACAGAAGCATCTAGCCGATTCCGGACACGAAGTTATCGACCACGGGCCCACCGAGTATGACGCGCTCGATGACTACCCCGCTTTTTGTATCAATGCAGCCCAAGGGGTTGCTCTTGATGAGCGCGACGGAGTTGATTCTCTGGGTGTGGTTTTTGGCGGCTCGGGCAATGGTGAGCAGATTGCTGCAAATAAGGTGCCGGGCATTCGTGCCGCTCTTGTGTGGAGTGAGGCGACGTCTGTGCTTGCTCGGGAACACAACAACGCGAACGTTATTTCAATCGGCGCCCGACAGCATACGGTAGAAGAGGCAATCTCCTTCATCGATACGTTTATTCGCACACCGTTTACAAACGATGAGCGCCATGTCCGCAGAATCGCACAGCTCGGTGAATACGAGCGTACTGGCACGATCGCGGGTAAGAACGTCAATCCATTCAGCTAAAGCCGTAAACGGATGCCAGAGGGTCACTCAGTTCACCGAATTTCTCGGGTGATAACAGATCTCTTCCGAGCATCTCATCCCGGAATTTCTAGCCCGCAGGGCAGGTTCACAGCCGGGGCCAAGTTGCTCTCAGGCAGAGAATTCATCTCGGCTGATGCGGTCGGTAAGCAACTCTTTTTGCATTTCGAAGACGAGGCTTGGATGAGGGTTCATCTGGGCATTTATGGCGCTTGGGATTTTGCTCGCGCAAGTGGAGTTGACTCTGGCATTGACGTTCTGGATGAAGCTGGTGAGGACTCGCTTTCAAGCATTGGCGCGCCCCGGGTGAGTCGACTCCGTATTGCAGAGCGCGAAACTCATGATCTGAGCCACGAGGCGCTGGCGCCTGATTTTCCTCCCGAGCCGGTAGGGCAGGTCAGAGTTCGTCTGCTCACTGAGGATGCGGTTGCAGATCTTCGCGGACCCACCGTGTGTGAGGTCTTAACTGCGAGTGAAGTAGCAGCTGTGCTGGATAGGCTGGGTCCCGATCCAGCGAATTCAAATACCGAACGTGATCAGAATCGATTTATCGATCGAGCCAGTAAAAAGAGAACCCCAATAGGGCTGGTTCTGATGGACCAATCCGTTATTGCTGGAATCGGCAATGTCTATCGCGCGGAGCTGCTGTTTCGGGCTGGGATAAATCCCCACACGAGTTCGTCGGAACTGACTCGAGACCAGCTCGCAGCACTATGGCTGGACTGGGCGTATCTGCTCGATATNGGCATCAGTGTTGGCCAGATGCTGACGATTGATGGTTTACAGGGTGACGCCTACCGTGAGGCTTTGCACAAACGGTCAGCCAGACACTGGGTGTACAAGAGAGAAGGGCTACCCTGTTTGCGTTGCGATCACAATATTGCTTTAGAAATTATGGCGAATCGCAAGCTTTACTGGTGCCCGGGATGCCAGCACTGAACGACTAAACTTCTGGCATGCGCGATTTTTTTACTGTGTTAATCGGTAAAACGGTTCGCGCACTTGCAAAACTACGGGGCGGTGGATCCGCGTTTCCAGGGCTGGTCATTGAGAAAGTTGATCCGGGATTCTTAGCCCGAGCGCTCGATCGACTTCCGCTCGGTGTCGTCGTGGTGAGCGGAACCAATGGCAAAACAACCACGTCGAAGATTGTGGTTGAACTTCTTGAATCCACGGGGCTGAGAGTTTTTACCAACAGCACAGGTAGTAACTTTTCACGTGGCGTAATTGCGGCGCTGCTGCAACGCGTCAATCTCAAAGGTGAAACCGACGCAGATATCGCGGTGCTGGAGTTAGATGAAGCGCATGCAATGTATTTCATCGCTCAGGTGAAACCGAAATATACGCTGCTGCTCAATGTGCTCCGTGACCAACTTGATCGATTCGGAGAGATTGATACCACGGCAAAATTCCTCTCGAATATTGCGATGGCCACCACGGACACTCTGGTGGTAAACCGTGAAGACCCATTGGTTCGTGCGATTGGTGAAAAGGTCTTAGCTGAACATTCATCTGTACGAGTGAAACAGTTCGGCCTGAGCGAAAATCTCTTGAAGATGTTTCCGAGCGATGCTGAACTGCATGGCTCGGACGGTTCACCTCTTGGTTCGCGCCCCAGTGCGGGGGATGCAGATGTCATTCTCACCGAAGTCGGGCTGCAAAGTGCCACCTTCGAGGTTGCGGGTGCCCCGTACACGACCGATCTGAAACTTGAGGGTGTCTACAACACGTTCAACGCGGCAGCCGCACTCGTTCTGGTTCGGCAAGTCTGCGGAAGTGAAGTTGAAACTCCAGCGCTTATTGATGCCCTTTCTTATGTGAAACCCGCGTTCGGTCGTGGGGAGCGAATAGAACTCGATGGACTTCCGTTAGAGCTCGTGCTGGTGAAGAATCCTGCAGGGTTCAGGCTCGCTCTTGAGTCCTTCGAGCCGGAGGGTTTCGCGACGATGATTGCGATCAATGATAATTCTGCTGACGGTCGAGACATTTCCTGGCTCTGGGACGTCAGCTTCGAGAGTCTGGCAACATTCGGAGTAGATACTGTCACGGGAATTCGTGCGTGGGATATGGCGCTCAGGCTAGAGCATGACGGCGTTGCGTTCAGAGCCGTAATTGAGCCGCTCGATACAGCACTGAATGAGTTTCGAGCGCACTCGCAAGGTCTGCCGCGGAGGATCTACTGCACATACACCGCAATGCTTGAGCTCAGAAAGCTTATAGCGAAGCAAACCAAAGTTGAGAATGTGTGGTGATGGGATGACCAGAGAGCTCGTCGTTGCGCAGTTGTACCCCCGAGATATGAACATCTACGGAGACAATGGGAATGTGCTTGCTGTTCTTCGCAGAGCGGAGAAACACGGGTTGAGTGTGCGCAAAATCACTGTGAACCCCGGAGACAAAATGCCTACTGACGTGGATATCGTCATTGGCGGTGGGGGGCAAGACTCTGGTCAAACCCGAGTACATGAGGATTTGCTCGCGAAGCAGGCGCAGTTGCGAGACTTGGCTGAATCTGGAACACCGATGCTGATGATCTGTGGTCTCTACCAGTTGTTTGGTCACTGGTTTCGGACACATACCGGTGAAGAGATGGCCGGGATTAGTGTACTCGATGTCACAACTTCAGCTGAGGAGAAACGGCTCATCGGGAACATTGTTACCGATTCAGGTCTCTTCGGTGAAATCATCGGCTACGAAAATCACAGTGGCCAGACATTCTTGGGGGAGAAGTCGACCCCGCTGGGGCGAGTGCTCGTCGGTGAAGGAAATAACGCGAAGGATGACACCGAAGGTGCTCGCTCACACAATGTGATTGGCACCTACCTCCACGGCTCCTTGTTGCCCAAGAATCCTGCCATTACCGACTTCCTCATATCGACGGCCGCTACTCGAAGGTTTGGCGAGTTCGAGTCAGCGGTGATTGATGATGCGCTTGTTGAACGCGCTCGTGAAAGCGCGAAACGTAGACCTCGCTGAGATGCAAGCGAAGGGAGTCAAGGCGCTGACGGTGATTGCTGCTGCGCTTCCACTCCTTGGTTGTAGTGCTCCTAGCGAATCGCCCGCTCGAACCTTCAACGCGGTGAGCCCCGAATCATTGAGCGCTGAATCGATGCAATTGGGATGCGCACAGAAGTCCCTCGAATCGGTGTCGCTCGAGGATCGCATTCGCAGTTTGATTATGGTTCACATTGCCGGGCGCGACAGCCAGGTTATTCACGACGCAGTAGAGCGAATTCGACCAGGTGGCCTCATCGCGATGGGGGACAACATTGCGGCAGAGGTTGCTGGAACTGCCCAGATATTTAGCAGTGTCGAAACGATGGGTGTACCACTTCTTCTCGCTGTCGATCAAGAAGGCGGCTCGGTCATACGAATTCCTCAGGATACGTTTGCCGCGGGGGCAGAATTGCAAGGCGTCAGCGCCGAAAGCGTAGAAGAGGTCTTTTCACAGCGGGCGAGTTTGGTGAAGTCTTCTGGCCTCAACACGAATTTTGGTGTGGTCGCGGATTTCACGAATAATCCCGATTCGTTCATTTTTCCGCGTGTGCTCGGAATCAATCCTGAGTCTGCAGCTTTCGCCGTCTCTGCGGCGACTGCAGGTGAGCGTGGAAAAGCTCTGACAACACTCAAACACTTTCCCGGGCACGGAGCCACTAGCCAGAACTCTCATTTCAGCCTGCCAACAGTCGATAAAAGCTATGAGAATTGGCGCGCTCAGGAAGCTGTGCCATTTCAAGCAGGAATAGACGCTGGTGCCGAGTTGGTGATGCTCGGTCACCTCGTTTTCACAGCGGTCGATTCACGACCGGCATCGTTATCGAGTAAGTGGGTGTCAGTGCTCCGCAGCGAGATGGGCTTTGACGGCATCATCATTACCGATGACTTGCGCATGCTTGAAGATTCTGGAGTACCTGCGTTTAGTGACCCTGCAGTCAATTCTGCTTCAGCGCTGAAAGCAGGCGTAACGATGCTCCTTTTCGTTGGGCCAAGTTCAGTCGAGGAATTGGTGCCGTTTATTGATTCAGTGGTGGCAGAAGTTTCTCGTGCGGTATCTCACGGGGAACTGAGCGAAGATTCGCTTACACATGAGGCTGCGCGGGTGTTAGCGGCGCGAAGGAATCTCGTTGATGACAATCCTTCTGCTTGGTGTCACTTACTCGCCGGTCAATAC
>JALRLI010000058.1 GCA_023254555.1 Microbacteriaceae bacterium | reverse complement strand
CCGTGTCGGGCACTGACTTTGACGTCACCGTGCCGGACGGCATGTACTGGGTGATGGGTGACAACCGCTACGGCAGCAAAGATTCTCGGTATAACACTGATAAACCTGGCGCAGGTTTTGTACCGGCAGCGAACATTGTTGGAAATGCCTTCGTTGTGAACTGGCCGTTCAGCAGGTGGGCATGGTTAGGCAACTACCCGGATACCTTCGCGGGTGTTGAAGATGCCAAATCCAAGTAAAGATCCAAACCTTGAGTTCGAGGCGGAAGCTTCTCGAGACGGTTTTGCATTTATCATCGGATGTGATGAAGTCGGTCGGGGAGCAATCGCCGGGCCAGTTGCCGTCGGCGTTGTTCTGCAGTCTACCTCGATTCAGCGTTTTCCCGATGGCCTCCGAGACTCAAAACTTCTCAGCGAGAAGAAGAGGGATGCACTTGCTGAACCAGTGGCGCAGTGGGCGGTCGCGAGTGCCGTTGGGTATGCGGAGGCCGCCGAAATTGACGAGCACGGCATCACGCGGATGCTCGCAGAAGCTGCTCGAAGGGCACTGCTCGAGCTCCACTCGGCTGGGCACCCCATCTCGGAATCTCTTATCATTTTGGATGGCTCTCACGACTGGCTGAGCCCTGCGTTGAAATCACCACTCCAGATCAGAACTCAAGTGAAAGCAGACCGTGATTGCGCAACCGTCGCTGCGGCATCCGTGCTCGCCAAAGTGTCACGAGACACCCTGATGCGGGAATTATCGGTCCACAATCCTTCATACGCGTGGGAATCGAACAAGGGGTACGGTTCCTCCGCTCACTACTTGGCAATTGCGGAGCACGGTCTCACTGAGCAACACCGCAAGAGTTGGATCGAAAAGCCATAAGATAGGTCACGATGAACGAAGACGAGTTCGAAGACTATGAGCGCGAGGTTGAGCTGGCGCTCTTTCGCGAGTACCGCGACATTGTGGGACAGTTTAGATTTGTGGTCGAAACCGAAAGACGATTCTATTTAGCGAATGAAGTTGAGTTAGAACGTCGAGATGCTGGCACTGACTTTTACTTTGAACTCACAATGAACGATGTCTGGGTATGGGATGTCTACCGTGCAGATCGTTTCGTGAAATCCGTTCGCGTTCTCACATTCAAAGACGTGAACGTCGAAGAGCTCTCTGATCGTGAGTTCGAGTTGCCGAAAGATCTCGCGCTCGAGGAGTAAATCGGCAACACTCCGCTCAGGTGCTGCGCTTCTGGAGTTATCCACAAAAGTTATTTTCTGAGCACATGCTCGCCTGCTTTGCTGCATTGTTTTGGTGTGCAAGCAAATCTCCAACAGCGAAAAAATAGCCGCAAACTCAAGCTTGGAAGGCTTGGCGAAGATCTCGCAGTGAAACACATTGAGGCTGCAGGTTGGAAGGTAGTCGAAAGAAACTGGCGTCATCCACTCGGTGAACTCGACATTATTGCGTTGGATGGTCGAACCGCAGTCGCGATTGAAGTCAAAACTCGGTCTTCCGAAGATTATGGAACTCCTCTTGAGGCGATTACTCAGGAAAAGCTGCAAAGGCTCCGAAAACTCGTGCTGGAGTGGAATCACCGAACGAAGCCCAACGTTCTCGCAATCCGCGTAGACGCGATTGCTGTGCTCGTTCGGCCTGGAACGAATCCGGTCATTGATCATCTCAAGGCATTGAGCTGATGACCGCCTTCAAAACCTTTGCGGTCGCATTGAACGGTCTCGATGGACACCTCATCGAGGTGGAAGCAGCGGTCACCTCTCAGCTCCCTGGCATGGTGATTATCGGCTTGCCCGACACAGCCCTCAGCGAAGCCAAGCAGCGAATCAAGGTTGCCTGTCATCATTCCGGAATCAAACTTGCACCGAGGTTCATCACTCTCAATCTCTCCCCGGCAGAATTGCCCAAAAATGGCTCAGGGTTCGACCTCGCGATGGCCGTCGTTGCCACAGCTGCCTCGGGGCATCTCAATCACAAATCCATATCTCGAGCGGTGCACATTGGCGAGCTCGGTCTTGACGGCCAGGTACGCCGCACGCGAGGAGTGCTACCCGCGGTACTGGCTGCAAAAAAATCAGGTTTAAGCGCGGTGTTGGTACCCAGCTCTTGCCTCGCGGAAGCACAGCTTGTCAAAGGCATTCAAATCGTGCCAGTCGCCACACTAGGCGAAGCAGTGGCGTGGCATCGCGGTGATTTTGCTCCGCATCTGCAGCAAATTGTCGAACACAATACACCGCGAACAGAAGCCGAAGAAGACATGAGCGACGTCGTTGGTAATGAAGAAGCAATCTACGCGCTTACCGTCGCTGCAGTTGGTGCCCACCACGTTTCGATGATTGGGCCGCCTGGCACCGGTAAGAGCATGCTGGCGCGCCGACTGCCGTCGATTCTCCCTGACCTCGACGATAAGGACGCTGTCGAAGTCACCTCCTTGGCTTCGGTTTCGAGCAGTAAAGCAATCGCAGGTCTCATTCGTAGACCACCCATCCAGAGTCCGCATCACTCAATAACGCCAGCCGCAATGGTGGGTTCTGGCAGTCGAAGATTTGCGCCGGGGGTCATATCGCTCGCTTCGAGAGGAGTGCTTTTTCTTGACGAGGCTCCCGAATTCAGAACTGCCGCGCTTGAGACGCTGCGACAGCCACTCGAAGACGGATCCATCAGCCTGCGGAGGGCGAACCTCCACATTGAAATGCCGGCGAAGTTCCTGCTGATCATGGCGTCCAACCCCTGTCCTTGTGGTTTCGCCGGTTCGATGAAGAAGAGTTGCACCTGCAGAGGAAGTGACCTCGTGCGATACAGAAATAGGTTGTCCGGCCCACTCCTCGATCGAGTGGATGTTCACCTTGACATCGAAAGGGTGGCGCAAATTTGGCGACCATTGATGGCAGACGACGAAAAAGGCGTACAGGGCAGTGCAGCCATCAGAGCGCGAGTTGCAGGAGCGCGTCAGCGAACTAAAAAACGGCTGAGGGGCACACCTTGGTCGAGCAATGGCGAAGTTGCGGGCTCTTGGCTCCGACACCCGTCGAACATTCCAAATCCGGCGGTGATGGCGCCCATCGATAACGCGTTCTCGAAAGCTCAGTTGAGCATGAGAGGCGTAGATCGCACACTCAGGGTCGCTTGGAGCTTGGCTGATCTCGAGCACCTCCCTAGGCCCAGTAAAACGAATGTTCTCATGGCACTCAAACTTCGAATTGGGGAGTCGTAATGGCGTCTCCAACGAGTGTGTTGGATGCTCAAACCCGACGACTCCTTTCGCATCAGCTCAGTGCAAATCTCTTAGAGGATTCCGCTGAAAACGCTCAGGCCTTTTATAGCCGTCTCGTGTGGTCACGGCTGGTTGAACCCGGTGATAAAACAGCTGGCGCGCTGACCGGCCAGCTGGGGCCGGCTCAGGCGCTAGAGATACTTCTCTCTCAGAATCGCCCTCCCACTCAGCAGTCCTCTGCTACTCAAAAACCAGTGGCTAACCAGACTTCACCGATGTGCAACAGCACCATCAGTGCTGAGGCGCTTGAGCGATGGCTACCTAGGCTGAGTCTCCGACGAATTTCGTTCGATCTGAACATCGCCGCTACCCGAGGTTTTCAAATCGTCACACCAGAATCTCAACTCTGGCCTGGCATGCTGACAGATCTTCAGGAAAGCGCACCTCAGGTTCTCTGGTGCAGCGGAGACGTGAATGTATTGAACCAGAAAATGTTGGCAGTAGTTGGTGCGAGAGCTGCAACCTCCTACGGAGAAAACGTAACCGCTGAACTCGTCTCGGGTATTGCTGCATCGGGTAACGCAATCGTGAGCGGAGGAGCGTTCGGTATCGATGCCGCCGCGCATCGCGCTGCAATCAGCAGCGGCTCACAAACCGTCGCTGTATTAGCAGGCGGAGTTGACAGGCTCTATCCTTCGGCGCACGCTCAGCTCTTCGAAAAGATAGTGAGAAGTGGAGCCGTAGTAGCTGAAATGCCGCCCGGCCAAGCACCGACCAAGTGGCGATTTCTGCAGAGAAATCGGCTCATTGCCGCGATTTCCAAAGCCACTTTAGTGTGTGAGGCGGGCCATCGTTCCGGATCCCTGAATACAGCAGGACACGCGGCAGAACTTGGGCGACCACTGGGCGCAGTGCCTGGCCCCATTACGTCTGCGAGTTCTGCTGGCTGCCACAGGCTCTTTCGAGACTACGCCGCTATCTGCATTCGCAGCGTAAGTGACTTGCTTGAACTTCTCGGTGAAGCAGCAGACAGCGAGAGCGAGAGGCTCCTTCCGGGCGAGTCTGACGAGCACAGGCGTGTTCTCGATGCACTGGGTGGGCGTCGGTACGTGATGATTGATTCCATTTCTAGGGCCGCGGGTCTCAGTCAGAGGGAAGTTGCTGCAGTTCTTGTCGAGCTCGAACTCCTCAACCTGGTGACAGGCACCAGCGCTGGCTGGCGCCGCACACCCAACCCCGAGCTTCGGCGTGGCATCAACTGACGCCCTGCCACTGGGCGCAAAATCTTAAACATGCGAGTGGCCGATGCGATTGAGCGCTTCTTGCGCAGCATTAAACTCGAGCGTGCATTTTCGGAGAACACGCTTCGGGCATATCAACGTGATTTGACCGCGCTTGAAAAATTCGCAAGTTCGCGGGGTGCAAGTAATCTCGAAGATGTCACACTCGAACTCTGCCGTGACTGGTTGTGGAGTAAACAACAAGCCGGCTCCGCTCAGAGCACGATTGCGCGAAACACCGCGGCGCTGAAGTCATTCTTCAAATGGGCAAGCCAGAACCAGATTTGCGACACAGACATCGGTGCCCGACTTCGAACTCCAAAGGTTGGCAAGCGCCTCCCTCGTGTAGTCACTGAAGCGCAGGTCAATCTCATTCTCGAAAAAGCCGAGCAGCTCGCCACCCCGGACACCCCTTCCACTCATCGAGACTGGGTAATTCTTGAGCTGCTCTATGCGACCGGAATCCGTGTTTCCGAGCTCTGTTCAATTCGCCTTAGCGATGTTGACCGAGAGGGGAACACTCTCCGAGTGATTGGAAAAGGGAATAAAGAGCGAACGGTGCCTTATGGGGCTCCAGCAGCCAAAGCCCTCGACCGTTATCTGAGAGATGCCCGACCACTGCTCCAGCTCATATCCACGAGCACTCCTTCCCCTGATGCTGCTCACGTTGGCAGCAATACGGGTTTTCTCTTGATCAGTGACAAGGGTAAGAAGGTGAATCCCCGAAGTGTTTATTCTCTAGTTGCGCGGGTGCTTCAAGATGCGCCAGGCGGAGGCCCACGAGGACCGCATTCGTTCCGCCATAGCGCCGCCACGCACCTCCTGGATGGGGGGGCGGATTTGCGCGTCGTGCAAGAACTCCTCGGCCACTCCAGCCTCGCCAGTACGCAGGTCTACACTCACGTCTCTGCCGAACGCTTGGCGCAGACTTACAGATTGGCCCATCCCAGAGCCTAAATTTCGGCGCTATCACGCTGAATTTCTCCGAATTTCAAAAAAAGTCGGAAAAACACCGATTTCGATTTGCGCGGACGCGAATTCGTATGTAATGTTGAATCTCGTTGCCCGGTTCTGGAAATCAAACTCCGGCCGAAAGCAGCGGACATCATCTCTTACCAGATAACGAAGCAGTTACCCGGTCTTGCACTGGGCGTGTCTTTGGTGGTAGGATTTGAAAGTTGCCCTAAAAGAAGCTTTGCGGCTGAATTTAGGTGCGTCTGGTCCTTGAGAACTCAATAGCGTGCACAATGTCAAATGCCAAATTATCCTCGGCATTCTGACCTTTTGGTTGGAGTGTTAGAGATTCCTTTGGATTAAAATTGAATGTCAGTAGATATTCGAAATTAGTCAGTTCAAACTCGCGTGCGCAGGTCATTTTCCGATCTGATGCACGCAATATTCATTTACGGAGAGTTTGATCCTGGCTCAGGACGAACGCTGGCGGCGTGCTTAACACATGCAAGTCGAGCGATGAGATCACTTCGGTGAAGGATTAGCGGCGAACGGGTGAGGAACACGTGAAGAATCTGCCTTCAACTCTGGGATAACTCCGGGAAACCGGGGCTAATACCGGATATGAGCCTTGGCCGCATGGCCGGGGCTGGAAAGTTTTTCGGTTGAAGATGACTTCGCGGCCTATCAGCTT
>JALRLI010000057.1 GCA_023254555.1 Microbacteriaceae bacterium | reverse complement strand
GTGAATCGATCTGGTGTTAAAACCCTGTACCATGTTTCTTAGGCTACGCCGGCTTTATTACTTGTGGAAAATTTCTTCCCAGAAATGTTACGACGCAACAGAGCAGGGAAGTCTAGATAGAGAAACCCAATGCGCGCATCATGTCGCGACCATCATCAGTAATCTTCTCTGGACCCCATGGTGGCATCCACACCCAGTTGATTCGGAAGGCGCGAACGAGGCCGTCCAACGCCTTAGAGATATCGTCTTCAATGACATCGGTCAGTGGACAACCGGCGCTCGTGAGCGTCATGCTGATCACGAGCGCATCATTCTCGTCGTCGAAGTTCAAGTCGTAAACGAGGCCTAAATCGACGATGTTCACCCCCAGTTCGGGGTCAGAAACCTCTTTGAGAGCCTCAGTCGCCTGCTCTCTCAGTTCGGGGCTCAGCTCGGAAAGCAACTCTTTAGGCTCCAACCAAGTAGCGGTCGTAACCTTCTTCTTCAAGCCTGTCAGCGAGCTCAGGACCACCCTGCTCCGCGACCTTACCGTTTACGAAGACGTGGACGAAGTCTGGCTTGATGTACCGAAGGATGCGGGTGTAGTGGGTAATGAGCAGTAAACCGAGTCCAGTGTTCTCCTTCGCGCGGTTTACTCCCTCAGAGACAATTTTCAGGGCGTCGACATCGAGACCCGAATCGGTTTCGTCAAGTACAGCAAACTTAGGCTTGAGGAGTTCGAGCTGAAGAATCTCATTGCGTTTCTTCTCGCCTCCCGAGAAACCCTCGTTCACGTTTCGTTCAGCAAACGAGCTGTCCATACGCAGATTCTCCATGGCCTGTTTGACATCTTTCACCCAGGTACGAATCGAAGGCGCTTCACCGTCGATAGCAGTCTTTGCTGTGCGCAGGAAATTGGAGTTCGTCACTCCAGGAATCTCTACGGGGTATTGCATGGCCAGAAATAGGCCAGCACGGGCTCTCTCATCAACACTCATCTCGAGAACGTCTTCTCCGTCTAGGAGAATCTCTCCGCTATCAACGGTATACCGGGGATGACCGGCGATGGTGTGCGCGAGTGTGGATTTTCCTGATCCGTTGGGACCCATAACGGCGTGAATTTCACCCTGACGAATCACGAGGTCAACGCCGCGAAGTATTTGCTTCGTACCCTGTTCGGTTTCAACACTCACGTGCAGGTCTTTGATCTCTAGTACTGAGGTCATGCTTCAATCACTTTCGTTACGGTTGGGTCGATAAATACTTGATTGTTTTCGATGTGCACCTCGAAAACGGGAACGGGCTCAAATGCGGGCAAATTTTGAGGAACACCGGTTTTCAAGCTAAATGCAGACCCGTGCGCCCAACACTCAATCGTGCCGTCTTCCACGAATCCCTCAGCGAGACTGATTTGGCCGTGTGAACACGTATCACCGAGAGCATGAATCTCTCCAGCCGCATCCATAACCACTGCTATTGGTACCCCGTCAATTTGCACCCGAAGCGCCACGTTTGGGGAGAGCTCACTCACCTCACACGCCATCTGTTTCGTCATGAGTTACTGAGGTCGCTCTCTATCGCCTCTTCGATTGCGACGCGAAGTTCATCTTCGAGAGAGTCATCACCGATTTGGTTGATTACTTCGAGCAGAAACCCGCGAACAACCAAACGACGGGCCTCTTCCTCGGTGATGCCACGGGCCATCAGATAAAACAGTTGCTCATCATCGAATCGACCGGTGGCGCTTGCGTGACCCGCACCTGCAATGTCCCCAGTCTCAATTTCAAGATTTGGGATTGAATCGGCGCGTGTGCCATCGGAAAGTACGAGGTTGCGATTCTGCTCGTATGAGTCGGTACCGGTTGCGCTCTGACGAATGAGGACATCGCCAATCCACACTGAGCGAGCGCCTTCTCCCCGTAGCGCACCCTTGTAAGTCACGCGACTTCTCGTGTGTGGCGCGTCATGATCAATGTAAACCTGCTGCTCGATGTGCTGACCGCTGGTTGAAAAGTACGCGCCGAGCGCATCAATGCTTCCACCCTCAGCATTGAGATGTATTGAAGGGTTTACGCGAACTATGGCCCCTCCCAGCGAAACCACAATGTGCTTCAGGGAGGCATCCCGGCCTACAGAAGCGTAGTGGCTCGAAAGGTGTTTAGCATCATTGGACCACTGTTGAACAGAGACCACCGTGAGGTCGGCACCGTCTCCTAAGACAATCTCCACATTCTCACTCAGCTGAGCGTCACCAGTATTACGAAGCACAATGATGCCTGACGCGTGCGGGGCGGCAGTGATTACCGTGTGAGCGGCACGTGGCAGCTTATCGAGAGCGGAGCGACTCAGGGTGAGTGTCTGATTTTCGCCAGTGATGTGCGCTTCAAGCACCTCTTCTGCGCGGCTCCAAGCATTAGCGGCACCTCGCTCTTCAGGGAGACCGGCGACACCTCGGTTTGAAGTTGCCACCGGTACCCACGCCACCTTAACGCCCGCTGAAGCATCAACGGAAATGTTGTCACGTGAACCGTCAAGTTCGGAATTGAAAAGGTCTTGAAGCTCCTTGACAGGGGTGAACTTCCAGACGCTTTCGAGGCCACTTACCTCCGCGAAATCAGCGACTTCAGCAGAAGTGAATCTCTCACTTCGCGTCTGAATAGGGGTTGCATCCCAGGCGCCCTCGGTGTGTGCTGTGATGCCATGTTGAGCAGCTGTCTGTGCCACTATCCGACCGAACCTTCCATGCCCATCTCAATAAGTTTGTTGAGCTCAAGAGCGTATTCCATCGGAAGTTCACGCGCGATTGGCTCGATGAAACCCCGAACAATCATCGCCATCGCTTCATCTTCTTCCATGCCTCGGCTCATCAGGTAGAAGAGCTGTTCTTCGCTCACTTTAGAAACTGTCGCCTCGTGTCCGAGTTCAACATCATCGACCCGGATGTCTATCGCGGGGTATGTGTCTGACCGCGAAATCGTATCCACTAAGAGGGCATCGCATCGAACTGTGTTCGCGGAGTGATGGGCATTCGCATCAACCCTAATTTCGCCACGGTACCCTGCGCGACCGCCTCCCCTAGCGATTGATTTCGCGACGATTGAAGACTGCGTGAAGGGTGCGAGATGAATCATCTTGGCGCCCGCGTCTTGGTGTTGACCTGGGCCTGCGAAAGCGACAGAGAGCGTCTCCCCCTTGGCATGAGCACCGGTCAGGTATACAGCCGGATACTTCATCGTCACCTTCGAGCCGATGTTGCCATCAATCCACTCCATGGTTGCGCCCTCTTCAGCCACAGCTCTCTTTGTGACGAGGTTGTAAACATTGGTTGACCAGTTCTGAATAGTCGTATAGCGAACGCGCGCATTCTTCTTCACGATAATCTCGACAACTGCGGAATGTAGTGAGTCGGTCTTGTAAATAGGCGCGGTACACCCCTCGATGTAGTGAACATAACTATCTTCATCGGCGATGATCAACGTGCGTTCGAACTGGCCCATATTCTCTGTGTTGATTCTGAAATAAGCCTGCAGTGGAATTTCGACCTTCACACCCTTTGGAACGTATACAAAGGAGCCACCTGACCAAACTGCGGTGTTCAGCGCAGCGAACTTGTTGTCACCCGAAGGGATCACTGTGCCGAAGTACTCCTTGAAAATTTCAGGATGCTCTTTGAGCGCGGTGTCGGTGTCGAGGAAGATCACACCTTGTTCTTCTAGGTCTTCACGAATCTGGTGATACACCACCTCAGACTCGTATTGTGCAGCCACACCAGCCACCAACCGCTGACGTTCCGCCTCGGGTATACCTAGTCGTTCATAGGTATTCTTGATGTCTTCGGGAAGATCTTCCCAAGAGGTAGCCTGTCGTTCTGTGGAGCGTACGAAGTATTTGATGTTTTCGAAGTCAATTTCACTCAGGTCGGCTCCAAAGGAAGGCATGGGCTTACGCTCGAAAATCTTGAGCGCTTTTAGCCGACGCTCGAGCATCCACTCAGGTTCAGCCTTCAGTGCAGAGATGTCACGAACCACCATTTCATCGAGACCGCGCTTCGCAGACGCCCCGGCGGCGTCAGGATCATGCCAACCGAACTCGTACACACCGAGCCCATCGAGTTCAGGACGGTCAATCAGGATGTCCGACATTGAGTACTCACTTCCACATGCATGTAACGCTTAGGCAGTCTTGGAGATATCAGCAGCACTTGAGGTTCTGCAGACGCAGATAGCTCACCAACTTCAGGAGTAACCTAGAAGTGTCTGGAGCTAGCGCGTCAAACTAAACGGGCCAGCGCAACCGCTCCGATGCGTTGTCTAATTCTAGCGCGGTATTCAAAGCGTGAATCAAGTGAAACTGAGAGTTTGCTAAGTATGGCTGTAACAAAATCAATTCGTACGTTTGCATGGCTGGTATTTGTGACCCAGGTGCTTATCGTTGCGACCGGAGGAATCGTGCGCCTCACTGCATCAGGATTGGGATGTCCAACATGGCCCTCCTGCACAGGTGATTCGTTCGTTGCGACGCCAGAAATGGGAATTCATGGCGTCGTGGAGTTTAGCAACAGGCTGTTGTTCTTCGTACTGCAAATTATCGCGGTTATTGGGCTCATCCTTGCCTGGAAGATTCGCAAGCGTCGAAAGGAAATCTTCGGACTCTTCCTAGTAGCGGCATTGAGTGTGTTCATTCAGGCGATCATTGGTGGAATTACAGTGCTTAGCGGCCTCAACCCTTACGTCGTTGGATTGCACTTTCTCGCCAGCGTGGTTCTTGTGATTCTCGCGGCTCTACTCGTCTACAGAAGCTACGAATCAGCCGGTCCGCGAGTATCGACTGTTGCCTCTGATGTTCGGTTGGGTGCGTATTTCGTCGCAATCGCTACGCTCGTTTTAGTGGTGCTTGGCATAATGACGACCGGCGCGGGACCGCATGCCGGCGATAGCGGCGCAGCACGCAACGGGCTAAACCCCGAGTCGATCCAAACTGCGCACGCAGTTTCTGCCTACGTGACGCTCTTTGGAACGCTCTGGTTGTGGCGTAAGGCATACGTTGCTAAGGCAATCAGAATGTGGAACTTCACGAAGCTCACGATGCTTGTGATTGTGCTTCAGATCATCGTTGGCATCAGCCAAGCTCGGCTCGCACTTCCGCCAGTTCTGGTCACTATTCACATGGTTCTCGCTTGCTTACTTGCAGCAGGGATGACCATGGTAGTCGCAACGATGTGGGTGCGAGCGAGAGACGACCGCCAGGCGTGACCTAAATCGGTAAAAGCGGGTCGATAGCAACAGCCAAGAAGAGTATCGACAAGTAGGCAATCGATCCGTGGAACAATCGCATTGGTTTGCCCTCTTCACTACGAACGGCTGCTGCGTAGAGCAGGTGTGCATCGAAAACGAAGTACGCTCCAGAGAGCACTGCGACAACCGAGTACACCAATCCCATTCCAGCGACCGGGATCAGTAACAGAGCTGAGGCAGCAGTTGCCCATGCGTAGAGAACGATTTGAAGCCCTACGGTTACCCGACCTCGCACTACCGCCAGCATGGGTACGCCAGCAACTGCATAGTCATCGCGATATTTCATAGAAAGCGGCCAGTAATGCGGGGGTGTCCAGAGGAAAATGATGAGAAAAAGGATGACCGGTGGCCACGAGACACTCTCAGTGACTGCAGCCCAACCGATGAGCACAGGGAAGCATCCGGCAATTCCTCCCCAGACGATATTCTGCTCTGTTCTTCGCTTCAGAAGCAGCGAATAAATAATCACGTAGAAGAGGATGGCGGCTAACGAAAGTGCGGCAGCGAGCCAATTCGTGGTCAGCCAGAGCCAAGCGATTGACGCGAGGCCTAATAACCACGCGAAAATGTAGGCCTCGCGATCGGTCAACTCGCCTGTGACGAGAGGCCGGTCTTGAGTTCGATTCATCTGCTTATCGATGTCACGATCGATGTAGCAGTTGAATGCCCCGGCGGAGCCAGCACTCATTGCGCCACCGATGAGTGTGGCCAAGACAAGCCAGATGCTCGGCATGCCATTTTGGGCAAGAATCATAGCGGGAACGGTCACTACTAACAGCAGCTCAATGACTCTGGGCTTCGTGAGGGCGATATAGGCCTTCAATTTGCGTCGAAAACCAGTACGAGTCTTCGCAGGCGCTTGAACCGGGTGGAGTTGAGTGGTCGACATCCCCTTCAGTCTACGGCAAGCACTATAAACTTAAATCTGCTTCGGTGGTTCCGAGGCTCGGCTCTCGGCAAAGGTGAAAATTGAGCGAACTCGTCTGGAATGACTTAGATATCAAAGCAGTGAATACCGCACGCGTCTTAGCTGCTGACGCCGTTGAGAAAGTCGGAAACGGCCACCCAGGAACCGCGATTAGTTTGGCACCCGTAGCGCACCTGCTCTATCAGAAGGTTATGAGACTTGATCCGCAGGATCCGAAATGG
>JALRLI010000056.1 GCA_023254555.1 Microbacteriaceae bacterium | reverse complement strand
GGTGAGTCCTGAGTTCGCATGCGCGGTGCGTCCAATCGCTATTGGATGTAGCCCTGCCTCGGCAGCTACCTGAGTGAGTGGTCTCCTGCGTTGCCAGGAGTCGATGTCGTCGATGTCCTCCCAATCGCTGAGAGTAGAACGTAGCCGTCCTCGCGATTCATCGAATATTTGATAGCCCAGTAACCCATGTTCACCCGGCTCGACTCCAGTGAGCAGCGTTGACAGTGCCGCTCCCGTCGTACTGGGGAATACGGTCTCAAGCCGCTCAGAGGGCATCGCTGCAAGACTTCGCGCGTAAACATTCTTGGCCCTCAGGTTACTCCAACCTAGGCCGTCAACCACAACGAGAACACCAGCGTCAATTTTGGGAAACCTGCGCCCCTTTGACGCGTGAGGAAGCGATGCGCTCATCTCGGGATCGATTGCACGCATCAGACTCGGAAGAACCCCGGCAAGGCGCATCACTGAATCACGCGGGGTCGATACCATGGGGCTATCGTATATCGGCCTCTAGATTTCGACGAAAGCGCACGTGTCTGAAGTAACCACGCCAAAAGAGCGAATTGACGATGTTGACATCACCGATGAGATGCAGTCATCTTTTTTGGAATATGCGTACTCCGTCATCTACTCACGAGCCCTTCCCGATGCACGTGACGGACTGAAGCCAGTACAGCGGCGCATCCTATTTCAGATGAACGAGATGGGATTACGTCCAGACAAAGGACACGTTAAATCCGCCAGGGTCGTAGGCGAAGTGATGGGCAAACTGCACCCACACGGTGATTCAAGTATCTACGATGCACTCGTCAGGCTGGCGCAAGACTTCACGCTTCGCTTACCCCTCGTCGATGGCCACGGAAACTTCGGTTCGCTCGATGACGGTCCGGCCGCAGCCCGATACACAGAGGCGCGACTTGCAGCGAGCTCCCTGGCAATGAACGAGAGCATCGATGAGGACGTCGTCGATTTTGTGCCGAACTACGACGGTCAAATCATGCAGCCAGAGGTACTTCCGGCAGCCATTCCAAACCTCTTGGTAAATGGGGCAAGCGGCATTGCGGTGGGCATGGCCACTAACCTCGCTCCACACAATCTCATCGAAGTAGTAGAGGCTGCTGTCTATCTCCTCGAGCATCCAGACGCAACTATTGATCAGCTAATGAAATTTGTGCCAGGGCCAGACCTCCCCGGCGGCGGAATCATCATGGGCCTTGATGGCATTCGTGATGCCTACGAGACCGGCAAGGGCGCCTTCAAAACTCGGGCCAAAGTTAGTATTGAACAGATTTCAGCGCGAAAGTCTGGAATTGTGGTGACTGAGTTGCCTTTCTTGATCGGACCAGAGCGAGTAATCGAGAAAATCAAACAGGGCGTCGACTCCAAGAAGCTCAGTGGAATCAGTGACGTTACCGACTTGTCAGACCGAAAAAACGGTCTACGCATGGTGATTAGCGTCAAAAACGGTTTCAACCCGGCTGCCGTGCTCGAGCAACTCTATCGATACACTCCTCTTGAAGACTCGTTCAGCATCAATAACGTCGCGCTGGTGGATGGGCAACCACAGACGCTAAGCCTCAAGCAAATGCTTGAGGTATTCCTCGTCCACCGGCTTAGCGTGGTGACACGAAGAAGTCAGTTCAGACTGTCAAAGCGAACGCAGAGATTACATCTTGTCGACGGACTTCTCATCGCAATCCTCGACATTGACGAAGTCATTCAACTCATTCGCACCAGTGACGATTCAGACGCAGCGAGAACACGTCTCTGCGAGGTGTTCGATCTCAGTGAACAACAAGCCGAATATATTCTCGAGCTACGCCTTCGGCGACTCACAAAGTTTTCCAGAGTCGAGCTTGAAGCTGAACGAGACCAGCTTCGCAGCGAGATAGCAGCGCTCGAGGCTATTCTTGCCAGCGAAGAGAAGCGCCGCGAGATACTCACCGCCGAACTCCGTCAGGTTTCGGCTGACCACGGTACACCTAGACGCACAGTTCTGAGCAGTGACACCGCCCCAGTGCAGCATCTCGACAGAACCGCCGGCGAATCGCAGTTGCAGGTCGCTGATAGTCCATGTGAGGTACTGCTCTCAGTTAGTGGGCTTATTCTCAGGACTGAACCAAATGATGGCGTCTCGGTCGCGTCGCCCAAAGCAAAGCGCCACGGAGCGATGGTGTCTTCGATAACTACAACTACGCACAGCGAACTAATCGCCGTTCTCAGCGACGGTACAGCTCACAAATTCACCGCTGCCGATTTGCCGCAGGTACCTTCCGCATCTATCTCCTTCTCTGCCGGTGTGCCCATTACTGGCTATCTCGGCTTACCGAAGAGTGCTGTGCGCGTTCTGAACGTTCTACCACTCGCAGAAGACACCACTGTTGGGCTGGTTACCAAAAACGGCGTGGTGAAACGACTAAGACTCGATGACGTGCCCTCTAAGGCTCACTTCGAAATTATTGCGCTGAAATCGGATGACTCTTTGATTGCTGCGTTCGTCGCCCCCGAAGACTCCGAACTCGCTATCGTCACCAGCGACGCTCAGCTGTTACGCTTCGCAGCGTCGAGCGTTCGCCCTCAGGGCCGTTCCGCCGCGGGAATGGCGGGAATCAAACTGGCTGAGAACGCGAAGGTCATCTACGCAGGTGATGTTCCTCCAAAGGATGCGGATACATCTCTCGTCGTGACTGTAGCGCGGGGATCAGCAGCTCTTCCTGGAACAGAGATAGCTTCAGGTAAAGTTTCCGCGTTTCGGGATTTCCCCGCCAAGGGAAGAGCTACCGGCGGAGTGAGAGCACACAAATTCTTGAAGGGCGAAGACGAGCTCTCGTGTGCCTGGGTTGGAAGTCATGTGCCGCAGGCACTGACTGCAGATGGAAAACTCTGCGACCTTCCAACAGAGATTACCAAGCGCGACGGGTCAGGCAGCACACTTGAGTCACCGCCCGCCTTTATCGGCGCGCAAGTCGGTTAGGCATCGATTCTCTCGCGGTCAAGATCGTCTGCGTTCTCCACGATAAAGTCTTTGCGTGGCGCCACGTCGTTGCCCATGAGAAGGTTGAAGACCGTGGCAGCCTCCTCCGCATCAGAGAGCTTCACCCGACGCAGCATCCTATGCTCTCGGTCCATAGTGGTTTCCGCGAGCTGATCCGCGTCCATCTCGCCAAGACCCTTATATCTCTGAATCGGCTGCTGAATCTGCTTTCCTTTTTCTCAAGGTCAGCAATCAGAGCATGGAGCTCGTTTTCACTGTACGTGTAGATCACCTCATTGGGTTTTTTCCCATGATTGCGAACAATCACACGGTGCAGTGGAGGAACCGCGGCAAAAACTCGGCCGGCCTCAATGAGTGGACGCATGTATTTAAAGAAGAGCGTGAGCAACAGCGTACGAATGTGGGCGCCGTCGACATCCGCGTCGCTCATGATAATCACTTTTCCGTAACGGGCGCTCTCTAGGTCGAATTCACGACCAGAACCAGCCCCCAACACTTTGATGATCGCCGAGCATTCAGAGTTACTGAGCATGTCAGCCGTCGAAGCTTTCTGCACGTTCAGAATCTTGCCCCGGATCGGCAACAGAGCTTGAAACTCGCTGTCACGTGCTGGACGCGCGGTACCTAACGCTGAGTCTCCCTCCACGATGAAGAGCTCGGTGTTCGGCACATCTTTACTTCGACAGTCAATCAGCTTCGCTGGCAGGGAGGATGTCTCCAGGCTCGTTTTGCGTCGCTGTGTGTCGCGTTGCGCTCTGAGCGACACCCGTGACTTCATTTCAGAGACAATTTTCTCGAGTACAGCCTGACACTGAACCTTCTCAGCTCGCTTGGTCGAGGCAAAAATTGGCTGAAGCTTCGCGGTCACAACCTTGTTGACAATCGAACGCACTGCGGCAGTGCCAAGAGTTTCTTTGGTCTGCCCCTCGAACTGCGGCTCAGGGAGTCGCACGAGAATCACGGCGGTGAGGCCAGTGAGAATATCGTCTTTCTCAAGTTTGTCGTTTCCGACTTTCAGCTTCCGGGAGTTACTCTCGACTTGCTGCTTGAAGAATTTTGTAAGTCCCGCTTCTAGACCGCTGAGGTGGGTTCCACCCTTAGGTGTAGCGATTATATTGACGAAGCTTTTCACCGTTGTGTCATAGCCGGTGCCCCATCTAAGTGCGATATCCACTTCGCAAACACGCTCTACATCAGACAGCACCATCTCTCCGGAGCTGTTCATAACGGGCACTGTTTCTGTGAAGCTCGCACTGTCATGGAGTCGCCAAGTGTCAGTCACAGCCTCGTCTTTTGCTAAGTAATCCACGAATTCGGTAATGCCGCCCTCGTACTTGAAACTGTGTGCGGATTTCTCAGGGCTTGAATCATCTTTCACGATGAGCTCAAGGCCAGAAACGAGGAACGCCGTCTGCCGAGCACGATCGAGTAGTGCATCCATTTCAATCTTTGCGTTCTTCAAAAAGATTTCGGGATCTGCCCAATACCGAACCCGCGTACCGGTGACTCCAAGTTTCGTCTTACCTACGACGCGCAATTCGCTCGCATCCTCAAACGCTCGGAAGGGGCTGTTCGGACTGGGATCACCTGCATCGTCGAATACACCTGGCTCACCGTGCCTGAAAGACATCGCCCAAGTCTTGCCATCGCGGTCAACTTCAACGTCTAGCCGCGCAGAGAGCGCATTGACAACGGATGCGCCAACACCGTGAAGCCCGCCCGCTGACCCGTAAGAACCACTCCCGAATTTTCCGCCTGCGTGCAATTTAGTGAAGACGAGCTCCACTCCGGTGAGGCCGGTCTTTGGCTCTTTATCAACCGGAACACCTCGCCCGTTATCAGCGACACTGACGCTTCCGTCCTCATGCAGCTCAACAGAAATCCGTTTGCCGAAACCTGCGAGGCTTTCATCGACCGAGTTGTCGATGATTTCCCACATGCAGTGCATCAGCCCGCGGGAATCGGTGGAGCCGATGTACATACCAGGACGTTTGCGAACCGCCTCCAAACCTTCGAGCATCGTGAGATGTCTTGCGGAGTAAGTATTATCTGCCAATGCTGTCCTTGTCATTTCGCGCTTAAACCACAATATTCGAGTCGATAGCAAATCCAATTGCGGCACGCAGGCGTCCGGCGCGGCAGATACGCGTTCAGCGAAACTCGCCGTATTCGGCATGTTTTGTCAGCCACGCGTGGTTTGATAGCACTATCGCAAGGGAGGTTGAGATGGAAACGCTCGCAAATGAAGTTACTGAGACGCATCAGGACGACGAACTGCAGCTCACCGCGTTCGATCGTTGCGACAGCTGCGGTTCGCAAGCTTATGTGCGTGCAGTAACACAGCACGGGGAGCTTCTATTCTGTGCTCACCACGCGAAGAAGCATCATGCGCAGCTCGAGCCGGTTCTGAAACAGTGGCACGACGAGTCGCATCGTTTGGACGCCTAGCTACCCGAGTGCGTGACAGTTGTCACGAGCTCGTCATCTGGTGACTCACCAAATTCTCTATTCGAGATAGTCGCGAAGCGACTGAGATCTTGACGGATGACGCAGTTTTGCCATCGTCTTCGATTCAATTTGGCGAATGCGCTCTCTGGTAACGCCGAAGGTGTCACCGATCTGATCAAGCGTTTTTGGCATCCCGTCACCAAGACCAAAGCGCATTCTAATGACACCGGCTTCACGTTCTGACAGCGAATCTAAGAGCTGCTCAAGCTGATGCTGAAGCATGGTGAACCCTACTGCATCAGCAGGAACCACGGCTTCAGTGTCTTCGATGAGATCTCCGAACTCGCTATCGCCGTCTTCACCGAGCGGCGTGTGCAGCGAAATAGGTTCGCGACCGTACTTCTGAACCTCAACAACTTTCTCAGGAGTCATGTCGAGTTCGTGACTGAGTTCTTCAGGAGTGGGTTCGCGCCCGAGATCTTGAAGCATTTGTCGTTGAACGCGCGCAAGCTTGTTGATGACCTCAACCATGTGCACAGGAATACGAATGGTGCGCGCTTGATCAGCCATTGCTCGGGTGATTGCCTGACGGATCCACCACGTTGCGTAGGTGGAGAACTTGAACCCTTTTGTGTAGTCGAACTTCTCAACTGCACGAATGAGACCAAGGTTTCCTTCCTGAATCAAGTCCAAGAATTGCATTCCACGACCCGTGTAACGTTTCGCGAGCGACACGACGAGGCGCAGATTGGCCCCCAACAAGTGAGCTTTCGCGCGCTGGCCATCTTTCGCAACCCATTGCAGCTCGCGCTGGAGCTGTTTGGCCATTTTCTTACCCTCGTTGGCAAGCTTCTCTTCAGCAAATAGGCCTGCTTCAATGCGCATTGCAAGCTCGACCTCTTCGGCCGCGTTCAGAAGCGCCACTTTTCCAATTTGCTTCAGATAGTCCTTGACGGGATCAGCAGTAGCACCTGGAATGGCAATTGAGGCAACCGGGATCTCATCGTCATCGTCGGCTGCTGAGAGAACTATGGCTCCGACTGGCAGGTCTTCTTCAACGACT
>JALRLI010000055.1 GCA_023254555.1 Microbacteriaceae bacterium | reverse complement strand
ATCGATACTTGACAAAGACAACAACGCGGCAGTGCAACGAGCCTTCGCAGCGACGGTGCCGCTGAATGCTGTGCCCACCACCCTGATTCTTGACCGAGAGGGTCGAGTGGCGCACCGAGTGCTCGGGCAGATAACTGATGCTTCAGTGCTCGAGACCATGATTAAAGAAACCCTGGCCGAGAGTAACTAGGCGCTACGCCGGCAATTGACACCATGGATCTCGGCTCGATACTCAGCGACGGTCAGCTTCTTCTTGCGCTGCTGATCGCGCTCGCCGCTGGGCTCGTTTCGTTCGCATCGCCCTGTGTTCTCCCGCTGGTGCCGGGCTATCTTGCCTACATTGGGTCGCTTGCCGGAGTTGATCCTGACGGCGTGATCGCCGCTGAGGCACGTGCGTCGAAAGGAGCGAAGCGAAAGGCTCGCAACCGTCTGGTTCTGGGGGTATCTCTCTTCATTGTCGGCTTCTCGACGGTCTTCATTCTGTTCATGACGCTTGGAAGCACCGTTGGCGTTTGGCTCGCCACCTACCAAGATCTCATTTCACGCGTAATGGGCGCGATTGTGATTGTGATGGGTCTGGTGTTCGTGGGGCTGTTCAGGCCACTTCAGCAAACAAAGAAACTTTCCCTCACTCCGAAAGTTGGTCTCGTTGGCGCACCTGTGCTTGGCGCCGGTTTTGCAATCGGCTGGACTCCCTGCATTGGGCCAACGCTGGCGATGATCCTCTCGCTCAGTGTCAGTATGCAACCCGATTCCAACTCGATTTGGCGGGGCGCTTTGCTCGGTGTCGCCTACTGTGCCGGTCTGGGGCTACCGTTTGTGCTGGTCGCGATTGGCTTTGGCTGGATGACCCAGACGACCGTTTTCATGCGGCGCCACATCCGCACTATTAATATCGTGAGTGGGGCTGTCTTAATCGCAATCGGCATTTTGATGGTTACCGGAATCTGGACTCAACTCATGTCTTATCTGCAGGCGGTGACAAGCACGTATGTCATCCCGCTTTGATCTGCGACCAACTCTGCAGTGGTTCTGGCACCAGCTGACGAGTATGAAGGTTGCGCTGCTGCTGCTGCTTTTGCTCGCGGTGGCCGCTATTCCGGGTTCGCTCTTTCCGCAACGAGCAGCCGACCCGAACGGCGTTAGCCAGTATGAGGCAGACCATCCAGAGTTATTCAAGGTGCTCGACGCGTTTCCACTTCAGCTCTTTGACGTGTATTCGTCGGTCTGGTTCTCGGCAATCTACATTCTGCTCTTCATTTCGTTGATTGGATGTGTGCTCCCACGTATCGCACAGCACTGGAGAGCGCTGCGGGCACTTCCTCCGAAAACTCCAGCTCGGCTTGAGCGTATGGCTGGGTTTACGGTGAACGAGCTGTCGAACCCGAAGGCGTCGAAAGCAGATGCTTCAGAAGTGGCTGAGCGGGTGGTTGCTTCTGCTGAGACCATCCTCAAGCGTTCACGCTTTCGCACCACGACCTTCTCCAACGCGGGCACATACTCTGTGTCAGCGGAGCGCGGATATCTTCGTGAAACCGGCAACCTTGTCTTTCACGTCGCGCTGTTGGGGGTTCTCGTAGCCGTCGGAATTGGCGGGGGTTTTTCGTATCAGGGGCAAAAAGTTGTTGTTGACGGTGAGTCAATGGTGAACGCGAAGATTGACTACGACAGCTTCAAGTCAGGAAGATTCTTCGACGATTCAACGTTGCCGGCCTTTGGGGTGAGGTTCGATAGTTTCGACGCAGAATACGTTTCCCCTGATGACGGCAACATTGCAGCGCTGGGTAAAGCGACCGACTACACCGCCAATGTCACACTGTTTGGCACTGACGGCAGCGAGAGCCAGCAGACCATCAAGGTGAATCATCCGCTGCGCACCGAAGGCGCTCAGGTGTACCTTCTGGCGAACGGGTACGCGCCGAAACTCACCATCAGAAACCCTGAGGGTGAGGTGGTGTACGACGAAGCCGTTGCCTTCGTACCGCAAGACAAAAACCTCACTTCACTTGGCGTGATAAAGGTGCCGTATGGCCTCGGAGAGCAGCTCGGTTTGCGGGGGTTCTTCTATCCGACGAAGGCAGAGCTAGAGAGCGGGGCATACACGTCAAACTATCCCGAGCTCGAGAACCCGCTCCTCACGCTTGACGTGTTTGTTGGCGATCTGGGAATCAACAATGGAGTGCCTGTTTCTGCGTTCGCACTTGACACAACGAATATGCGTCAGCTGACTGGTCGCGCAATCGACGTGGAGTCACTTGAGTTGAAGCCTGGCCAAACCGTGGAGTTGCCAGAGGGCCTTGGCACAATCACCCTTGATTCAGTGCCAACGTTCATCACCCTCGACGTGCACCACAACCCTGCCCAGGTTTGGGTGCTCGTCTTCGCTCTGCTTGCAACCGCGGGCCTCCTGACCTCTCTGTTTGTGCCGAGAAGGCGCATGTGGGTCAAGGCGATTGCCCAAGACGGTGGAGTGCGAATCGAGTATGCGGCGCTAGCACGAGGTGACGATCCGACTCTGCAACGAGCGGTCGAAGAGTTCGTCGAAAAGCATCGCGCCACCCTGTAGCCAGGCGCATGTGCTGAACGGATGCTCACTCTCAGCTTTTAGGCAGAAAAGGGCTGTCAGCTCGCACTAAACTGAGTGACTGTGTTCACCTCTGTCGAAGAGTTCTCGATGCTCGCGCTGTATTCAGCGATGTTCATCTACGCTCTCGCTTTCATCTTTCATGCCGTTGATTTAGCGAATCGTTCTGGTCAGGTAAAACCTGTTGAACAGGCGTCAGCTGGCAAGCGACCCGTCACACGCGAGCGTGGGTCACGAGCGCTTCGAATCGGTTTCTCACTCACAATCTTGGCGTTCGTCTTTCACCTGGCAGCGACCGTGGGCCGAGGCGTTTCAGCCGGTCGCGTGCCCTGGTCAAACATGTATGAGTTCGCACTGACCGCGACCCTCGCAATCGTCTTCATTTACCTCATTGTGAACATTTGGGCAGACTTGCGTTTTCTCGGAGTGCTTATCACCGGCTTGGTGCTGCTCTTTTTAGGCGTCGCCCGCGTGAACTACTACGTCGCGGTTGTACCCCTCCCGCCCGCACTTGATTCCTACTGGCTGGTGCTTCACATTATCGTCGCCGTGTTGGCGACTGGCTTCTTCACGCTCTCATTCGGCCTCTCGGTCGTTCAACTGATGCAGTCGAGGCGACAGCGACGACTGGCTGAGAACCTGCCGTCAAAAACCGGCTTCTTGGGCACCCTGCCCTCGGCTGACCGCCTTGAGAATTTGGCCTACCGGCTTGCTATTGTCGGCTTTGTCTTCTGGACGTTCACCCTTATCGCCGGTTCGATTTGGGCCGAGCATGCCTGGGGTCGCTACTGGGGATGGGACACCAAAGAGGTCTGGACCTTCGTCATCTGGGTGCTCTACGCAGGCTACATCCACGCGCGCGCAACTCGAGGTTGGCGCGGAACGAGGTCATCATGGCTGGCCATCATTGCCTACTCGGCCGTGATTTTTAACTTCTCTATCGTGAACGTGTTTTTCAAGGGGTTGCACGCCTACTCAGGCCTCTAGCCCGAGCTCTTCCTCGAGCAGGGCGTAGCATCGCTCAACACGGGCACGCCACCAAGCTCGCCTTTCCTCGTCGGCTTCGAGCGCTTCGATTCGCGCATCCGACAGTTCTACTCGGCGCACCGGCATCACGCCATCCGTCGCAACGAGCGAGTCATCAGTGACATCGCCCTCAAGAAGGGCGACAGTCGCGAGGCCGCAAGCGAAATCGAGTCGGGGCAGAGCGGCCGCAAGATGCAAACCCATCGAAATACCCACAGAGGTTTCGAGTGCACTTGACACCACCGCTGGCAACTCCGCTTGGGTGAGTATCTCAAGCGCGCGAGGGATGCCCCCGAGCGGCGCAGCCTTGACGACGAGTAAATCTGCAGCGCCGACCCGCGCTACTTCGATTGGGTCAGCTGCTTTTCGCACACTCTCATCAGCGGCGATATGAACGCCAACGCCAGCAATCTGTGTTCTGAGGGCGAGTAACTCAGCAACGGTGGCGCAAGGCTGTTCAACGTATTCGAGATCGAATTCAGCCAGGCGTTTGATAGCTGCCTCAGCCTCATCGACTGACCAGTTTCCATTGGCGTCGAGGCGAATCCGAACCTCATCCCCGCAAATCTCGCGCACGGTCCGCACCCGAGCGAAATCGTCATCCAAGCTCTGACCGACTTCGGCAACTTTCACCTTCACCGACTGCGTCTCGCCAAAGCGGTTGAGCACGGCCTCAACTTCGTCAGGAGGCACAGCCGGCAGGGTTGCGTTGACGGCGATCTCAGATCGGTGCTGCGCGGGGGTTTCGTTCCAGCCGAAGTCGATTGCCGCAGCAAGCCAAGCGGATGCTTCATCGTCTGGGTATTCAATGAAGGGGCTGAACTCGGTTGCACCCTGCGGGCCCACAAACAACGCCGCCTCACGATGCGTGAGCCCGCGAAAACGTGTGCGGGTCGGTATTGAGACCACGCGCATTGTCTCGAGGAGCTCGGATAGCGTTGGAACCACGCTTTCATTCTGGCAGGGGTACCCGAGTGCCAGGGGTCGCCCGCTCGGCGTAGGCTAAAGGTTATGACAGTTGAGGTTTCTGAGATTTTTGATGCCAATCAGTGGGTTATCACCCCTGAGCATGAGCAGTTCACGGACATCACCTCGCATCTGAGCCACGATGGCAGAATTGCACGAATCGCATTTAACCGACCAGAGGTTCGAAACGCATTTCGGCCGCATACTGTGGATGAGCTCTATCTCGCCCTTGAAGCTGCGCGCACAGATCCCAGGGTCGGGGTTGTCTTGCTCACCGGCAACGGTCCGAGTCCGGTCGATGGCGTTTGGGCGTTCTGCTCTGGCGGCGATCAGCGGGTGCGTGGCCGTGATGGCTACAAATACTCTGAGACTGAATCCGCTGCCGGAATAGACCCGGCACGGGCCGGCCGCCTCCATATTCTTGAAGTTCAGCGACTGATTAGATTCATGCCCAAAGTGGTTATCGCGCTCGTTCCAGGCTGGACTGCCGGCGGGGGCCACTCTCTCAATGTTGTCTGTGATCTCACAATCGCCAGCGCCGAGCACGCTCGCTTCAAACAAACAGATGCCGATGTGGGCTCGTTCGATGCGGGCTACGGCAGTGCGCTGCTGGCGAGGCAGGTGGGTCAGAAAAATGCTCGAGAGATATTCTTCCTCGCACGGGAGTACTCAGCGCTGCGCGCCTATGAGATGGGCGCGATAAACGCAGTGGTGCCACACGTCGAACTCGAGGCAACTGGTATCGAGTGGGCTCGTACCATCCTGACGAAATCACCAACCGCTATTCGAATGCTGAAATTCTCATTCAACGCAGTCGACGATGGCATGGTCGGGCAACAGATTTTCGCGGGTGAGGCTACACGGCTTGCCTATGGCACCGACGAGGCCGTTGAAGGTCGAGACTCGTTTCTTGAAAAACGAGATCCGAACTGGGATCGCTTTCCTTACCACTACTAGGTTTAAAAGGCTCAACCAAGGTGACAGTTCCAACGCCCTCAGAGGCAGAACAGTTCAGCACAGACGCCTTTGATTCGGGGAGTTCGTTCATCGTTCGAACCTCGGGAACAACCGGCAAACCGAAGAAGGTTCTGCTCTCTGCTGCAGCCCTTCGCGCGAGTGCGATCGCGAGCCACGATTTTCTCGGCGGCGGCGGTCAATGGCTAGCTGCTCTCTCACCCGCAGTTGTCGCTGGGCTGCAAGTGCAGGTGAGGTCGCACCTCGCTGGGTATCGAGCGCTGCTGCTGCCGGGCTCTGCAAGTCCGGCTGAGTTTGCTTCGGCTATAGCCGAGATGACGGCGGCCAGAACATACGCTGCTGTTGTGCCGCTTCAGTTGCAGCGCTTAGTCGATGCGGCTTCTCAAAACGATGAGATTCTCGCCGGCCTGAGGTCACTCGATGCCATCTTGATTGGCGGTCAGAGGCTGGCTCCGAGTCTGCTTGCCCAGGCAACTGAACTCGGCCTCCACACTGTCCGCAGTTATGGTGCGACCGAAACTGGCGGTGGTTGCGTGTACGACGGCATCGGTGTTGGCGATACCGAAGTGCGGGTTGAGGGGGGTGAAGTGTGGATTTCTGGGTCGTGTCTCGCCGATGGATACCTCGATGATGACGCGCTCACCGCAGAACGTTTCACAACCGATGACAGCGGCCGGTGGTTTCACACCCGTGATGCCGGTGAGATGGTGGATGCTCGACTCAGCGTGACCGGCAGGCTCGATCGGGTGTTCAACTCTGGCGCGGTGAAAGTGTCACTCGACGAAATTGAAACGGTGCTCGCAGAATTACCCGGTTGGGGCAGTGCCGCAGCGGTTGCAGTCGATGACCCCATATGGGGGGAGCGGGCTGCATTGGTGCAGCTTGAAGTAGAACAGCGCCTGCCACAGGCGTTGCCCTTCGAACAGGTCTCAGACATTCTCAGAGACCGTTTGGGTGTTGCTGCCACACCGACAAAGAGCGCAGTCGTGACTGAATTCGCAGTTCTCGCGAGCGGAAAGCCCGATTTCGCAGCTCTGAAAAAACTTTTTTGAAAATTTTTC
>JALRLI010000054.1 GCA_023254555.1 Microbacteriaceae bacterium | reverse complement strand
AACGTCATCGGTCTTCTTGGCAACCTCTTTGACGAGCTCTGCACCGATTTTTTCGAAGGGGTCGTCCAGTTCGATTTCCTTCGCGATGGACACACCATCGTTAGTAATCGTGGGGGCGCCCCACTTCTTTTCGAGGACGACGTTGCGTCCACGTGGGCCAAGGGTGACCTTGACGGTGTCAGCAAGGATGTTCAGACCGCGCTCTAGACCGCGACGTGCCTCTTCATCAAAAGCAATAATTTTTGCCATTAGTTTCTCTCGTCTCCTGTTCGTATACGGAAAATGTATTTAGCACTCAATACAGAAGAGTGCTAATCACAATTCTGGCACTCTGGCATCGAGAGTGCAAGCTACTTTCAGCGTTTACTCAGCTGTCTCTGGCGTGGTCTCATTCGCGCCGGATTCGCTTGGCGAAGGAGTCGAAGCGCCCTGAGGAGCTTTGTAGTCTGAGCCGATCAGCACCACGAGCTGAGTGCCGAAACTCTCATACTCTGCACGCTCGTAATAGAAGATTCCGCCGAGCTTTTCGCCGAGACCCTTGGCGTACGCCTCATCGGCAGGGTCATGATAGAAAACAGCACTAATAGTCGCTGTCTGATCAGCAGCATCACCCACGAAGACAACGGTTCCATACTTCTTCGATGTAATCACGTCTGCAACGGTCTGCCCCAGACCCTCAGTAGTGGTTCCGTTCAGCACAGTGACGGTCGTTTCAGCGCTAACCTTCGCTTTGACTGTTGCCTCAGTCGACTTTGTCGCTTCTTGAGTCTGATCTGTGCCCTGCGGAAACAAGATGTTTTCGGGGCCGATCACGACGAAGATAATGCCCAATGCGGTGAGTACGGCGGTGGCGATGATGATCCAGAGCGCGCGCATCCACCCGGCACCAGCACCTCGGCCGGCCCGGTGGGCACCAACCCGACGGCCCTTTTTCGGCTTGTCAAAACTGTCTGGCTTTGGCCGGCGACCCGCGAACGGGTTCTCGCGATCGGAGGTTGCTGAGTCTGGCAGATTTTCGCTCGACATCAACACTCCTCTCTACGTTTTGACCCTCGCTCAACAATAGTGCACTTACCCTATGAAGCCGCCGCGCATACACTGGGGTCATGGCATTTGAGGTAAATCGCTCTGATGATCAGTGGCGTGAACTACTTGAACCCTTCGAGTTTCAGGTGCTGCGTCAGGCAGCGACCGAGCGGCCGGGTACCGGTGAGCTCCTGCACGAAGAGCGAGCGGGAATCTATAGCTGCCGCGGATGCGGAAATGAGCTCTTCACGAGCGGCACCAAGTTTGATTCTGGATGCGGGTGGCCGAGTTTCTACGAATCGGTTCGACCCGAAGCGGTGCTGCTTCGCGAGGATGCCACGTTGGGAATGATTCGCACAGAGGTGCTCTGCGCCAAATGCGGTTCACACCTCGGTCACGTCTTTCCAGACGGGTACGGCACTCCTACCGGTGACCGGTACTGCATGAACTCGGTCGCACTGAAGTTTAAGCCCGAGAACTAAGGCTCATTTCGCCGACGGTTCACGATTCGTGAACTCACGCCACCCTGCCACCAACACCGCGATGAAAGCTAGCGCGGTTCCGACGAACACGCCTGGGGTAATCGTGGCAGCAGCGAGTGGTGCGACCGTGTCGAGCAACACCGAGGCGAAAAGCTGACCTGCGATTGTCGCCATCGCCAAGATAAGCACGCCAATTGTGCGCACAATCACTGCCGCGAGTGCGATGAAGACGAGGCCAAGTAATCCGCCGAAATAGAGCAACGGATTAGCGGGCCAATTGGTGGGCATCCCTTCGAATAACACAATCAGCAGGCCCACAATGGTGAGCGCGATGAAGCCGCCGATAAAATTTATTGCCGTTGCAACAACAGCGCTGCGCGATTCTTGAGCCACGAATCCATTCGCGGCCGTCTGCCAAGAGATAACCAGCCCTGATGCGACCGCGAAGATGATGAGCACTGTTTCGCCGCCCGAGAAGAGCTCTGACCACACTGCGACCAGTACCGAAACGATTGCGAGCACAGAGCCGATTATGCGCGGCAGAGTAGGCGAAATTTTTCCGCTTGGCGTGATGCCGAGCCAGTCAAAAAATACGCTCGACGTCACTTGACCAGCAACAACCCCGAGCGTGAACAGTGCCACCCCGATGAGCGCGACGGTGGCGCTTTGCGTCACCACAAAAAAGGCGCCAGCGAGTCCGCCGAAGAGCGTCCACCACTTCAGCTCACCGCCGCGCACGGCTGAGATGACCCGCCAAAAGCCCTGTCGCGACTTGCCGCTGAAGGCCACCACGAGGGTAAGGATTACCAGTGCTCCAGCGAAGGTAATCCACGCAGCAATCACCCCGTTCCCGAGTGCGAGACCCAGCTTGCCGTTCATGTATGACTGCATTGCGGTGAGGGCTCCAGCGAACACCGCCGCCAACACCATCCCGAACACCCTCAGGCTCGCTCGGCGACCAGTGCGGCGCTGGGGTTGGGCTTTCACTCTCTCACTGTAATACTGAAACAAGAGCACAAGGCAGGGCAGGCAGCATGAACACACCCAGTTTCATCACACTCACAATTAACCCTGCGCTCGATGTCAGCACAGACGTGCGCGAGGTGATTCCTGCCGAAAAGCTGCGCTGCGGCGCGTCTCGCTACGAGCCCGGCGGCGGCGGCGTGAACGTGGCACGGGTACTCAAACGCTTGGATGCTCATCCCATCGCAATCTATACCGCTGGAGGCCCAACCGGCGCAGCCTTCACCGAGTTACTCGACCGTGAGCAAATTCCGACTATTCTGGTGCCGATTGAGGGCAGCACGCGCGAGAGTTTCACCATTGATGAAACCAGCACCGGCAAACAGTTTCGCTTTGTTCTCGAGGGTCCGGCTCTCACAGAGCCTGAGTGGCAGGCCTCTCTGCGTGCGCTCGAGACAACGATTGAGCCGGGCAGCTATGTCGTCGCGAGCGGCAGCCTGCCTGCGGGGGTGCCCGATGACTTTTACGCACGCGTTGCCCGAATCGCAAAGCGAGCCGGGGCGCACTGCATTGTTGACGCCTCAGGCCCGGCCCTGCGCCAGGCCGTTGCCGAGGGCGTGCTGCTGGTGAAACCGAGTCGAACCGAGCTTGAAGAGTTTGCGGGTCACCCACTCGATTCGAGGGATGCACAGATCGTCGCTGCCCGCGAGATTATTTCTGCTGGCGGTGCCGAGCTCGTCGCTCTCAGCCTCGGAGCCGAGGGAGCACTCGTAGTTTCTGACGAGCAGACACTGTTCTTGGCTGCACCAGACGTGAAGGTACGTGGCACGGTCGGCGCCGGCGACAGCTTTGTGGCCGGGTTTGTGTTGCGCCTGGCCCAGGGTGCAACGCCTGGCGAAGCTCTTCGCACCGCGGTCGCCGCCGGCGCTGCGACTGCCTCGTGCCCCACTACTGCGCTCTGCACAGCAGAGCTGGTTACTCAGCTTGAAGCGAGCCTTCGGTAGCGAACTGTTCTACTGCGCCGGGCGCAGATTGACTTCGTGCTCTGCGGCAAACAACGCGATCAGCTCAGCAACTTGAGTCTGGCTGTTGAGCGGGTGCCGCAGCGGAATCTCTCCGTGAACCGTATACGTGTTGCGACGGCCAATCCGTTCTTTCTCAACGTAACCCGCCTCGACGAGGTCGTTCAAAATACTCGCGGTTGCTCGAGCCGTAATGCCAACCCGCGCAGCAATGTGATCGACGGTGAGCTCAGGGTCTTGTGACAGCGCAACGAGAACGTGCCCGTGGTGTGTGAGGAACGTCCATCCAGCCATGTCTACATTCTTTCAGAGCGCTTGAGAATCGAGCCGATTTCGGCCAATTCCTCGTCCGTCGCTTCAACGGCTGGTTTGATTGGATGCGGCACGTCGGCACTCTCGTCGTCATCACCCTGAGCGAGTGGTCCCCCAGTTCTGGTCGCGACGAGGCTTGCAATGATTGCGGTCGCAAGAATGACGATAATACCCGTGAGCGAGAGCCAGGTTGGCATCTTCCACAGATCGTGCAGAGCCATCTTGATACCAACCCAGATCAGAATCGCCGCTAGACCAATCTTGAGGTAGATGAAGCGATTCATCAGGTCAGCGAGCAGGAAGTACATCGCGCGCAGACCCAGGAGTGCGAAAGCGTTCGCGGTAAACACGAGGAACGGTTCGGAGGTCACCGCGAAGATTGCCGGGATGGAGTCAATTGCGAAGATAATGTCGGTGAACTCCACGAGCACGAGCACGCTCAGCAGGGGGGTCGCGAGCAGTACCCCTTTTTTGCGAATGAGTAGGCGCTGACCGTAGTACGTATCGGTCGATGGAACCACCCTCGAGAACCAGCGGAAAAAGCGCGAATCTGCGGGGTTCGAGTGCTGATTACGGGTTCTGAACATTTGGATGCCCGTGAAGATGAGGAACGCGGCAAAGATGTAGAAGACCCACGAGAACCGTTCGAGCACAACCGAGCCGAGCGCGATGAAAATTCCTCGGAAGACGAGTGCGCCAATCACCCCGAGGAAGAGCACACGGTGCTGGTATTTTCGTGGAACGCCAAGGCTTGCGAAGATTATCGCCCAGATGAACACGTTGTCGACTGCGAGTGACTTTTCAATCAGGAACCCCGCAAAGTACTGCTGCCCAAACTCGGCGCCAGCAGCCACCCAGACAATGACTCCGAAGGTGAGACCGAGAGCAACCCAGAAGATTGACCACCCTGCAGCTTCTTTGAAGCCAATCTCGTGCGCTTTTCGATGCGCGAACAGGTCGATGACGAGCATCACGACGATACCGCCGAGCACCGCTAACCACATCCACAGTTCGACGTTCATGGTTTCCTTTCATGAAGAGTAATTACAGAATATTATTTCATGTATTATTCTTCCAGTCAACAAGCGATTGGATCCCATGGAAACCTCACTCACGCTCGCACTCAGTAACCTCACCTCTCCTCCGGTGCTCGCCTTCGCACTCGGCATACTGACAGTACTTCTGCGCAGTAAATTCGCGGTGCCGGCTGCGGTTTTTGACGCGCTCTCGATCTACCTCCTGCTCGCGATCGGCATCAAGGGCGGTGTCGCGCTGAGAGAAGCTCATCCCGCAGAGGTGGGGCTACCGATGGTCGTCACGCTGATTGTTGGCGTGAGCATCCCCATACTCGCTTTCGCGGCGCTCAAGATTCTCACCCCGCTCGACCGCATAAACCGCGGCGCGATTGCTGCTCACTACGGATCAACCTCGCTCGTGACGTTCACCGCCGCGCTGCTGTTTGTGGAGAGCAGCGGGATGATCGTAGAGGGCTACCTCGCCACGCTGCTCGCGGTCATGGAAGTTCCGGGCCTCATCGTCGGGCTTGTGTTCGCGCGGCATGGTGCGGAAAAGCCTGAGTGGAAGCCGCTGCTGCACGAAGTAATGACTGGCAAGTCAATCTTGTTGCTCGTCGGCGGCCTCGCAATCGGCTTCGTAACAGGGCCAATCGGGTACGAGCGTGTCGAACCATTCTTCGGGGCGCTGTTCGCCGGGGTGCTCACGCTCTTCTTGCTGCAGCTTGGAGTGCAAGCAGGATCGCATCTCAAGGAAATTCCTCAGGCCGGTTGGGGCCTCCTCGTGTTCGCCGTACTCTTCCCGCTCACCGTCGGCTCACTCACAACCCTGCTCGGGCTCGCAATTGGGCTCTCGTCTGGTGGCGCGGCGGTTTTCGGGGTGCTCTGCGCGAGCGCTTCGTACATTGCCGCACCGGCAGCGGTGCAGCTCTCACTCCCCCGCGCAAACCCCGGCTTTTACCTCACCGCGAGCCTCGGGTTGACGTTCCCAATCAACCTGCTGGTGGGTATCCCGCTCTTCGTCTGGGTTGCGAGTTCAGTTTCGGGCTAAGCGTCTAGGCCGAATCGTGGAGCCGACTACGGGACTCGAACCCGTAACCCCCGCTTTACAAGAGCGGTGCGCTACCAATTGCGCCAAGTCGGCAGGTGTCTAGCGTTTTGGCGCTAGACGCACAGAAACGAGTTTACTGTGCTGGCGTAGTGCTCTTGTACTCGTTGATGATCTTGTACAAGAAATCACTGAACGCGGTTGGATCTTCCCAAGGGCTCTGCCAAGTCGCACCCGCTGGAATTGAAGTGGGCGCCTGGTACTGCACGCCATTCACGAGAATCGTTGGGGTTCCCTGAATACGCGGAAGCTCGGTACCATCTGCGAGATTCGGGATTGGCCCGGCGAGCGCCCGGTTCGACGCAGCATCCATGAAGTTCGAGAACTGCTCAGTCTCGATACAGTCTGCGATATCGGCGTCGGTGCTAGCCCCAGCTTTCTTCGCCTGATCAATCAGCTGCTGATTACTCAGGCCCTCAGTTCCCTCCTTCGGCTGAACCGCTTTGCTCAGCAGCGCCGAGTGGAACTTCCATGCGTTTTTCGGCGAGTAGTTAACTACACAACCGAGAGCGTTTGCTGCTCGCGTCGAGTATTCGGTGCCCATCGACTGTTCGTTGAGCGCGGTGATGATGTTCAGCTGAATGTTGGCGTCACCGTTACTGACGACATCATCGAGAACTTTCTGGTTCGTCTGCTCGAACATGCCGCAGTAGGGGCACATGTAGTCAACGTAAATCACGATGTCTACTGGCAGCTTCTCGCGGTCAACCTTTGGAACGACAGGATCTTCGCTAGCGGTACGCGCAGCCGAAGGTTGAACCTCG
>JALRLI010000053.1 GCA_023254555.1 Microbacteriaceae bacterium | reverse complement strand
CGCAGCTCCGCGCTCAAAACCATTCCTACACGTACGCCTTTACTTGCTTTGCGCAAGACAGGCACAACCTCTTCGCCCAGAATGTCGATCTGCTCGAGGACAGTCTTCAGCGGTGACCAGCTTCAAAGACTTCAACGATGCGATTTCAATCGCGAACGACACACTGTACGGTCTCGGCGCCGGTGTCTGGAGCCGAATCGGTGACACTGCGTACCGCGCCGGTCGCGCAATTGAGGCTGGCCGCGTGTGGACAAACACCTACCACCAGTACCCAGCTCACGCCGCCTTCGGCGGATACAAGCAATCGGGTATTGGCCGCGAGAATCACAAGATGATGCTCGATCATTACCAGCAGACCAAGAACCTTCTCGTTTCATACGCAGAAGGCCCAATGGGATTCTTCTAAACCGAAAGCTGTGAGCGAGACAAGTCGCGAGACCGGTTGGGAAATTCCTCCTAGCCGGTCTCGTGCTTCGAGCGTAAAGTGAGCACCATGGAGTACACGCGAGTTGATTACACCGAGGCCGCGGCTGAGCTGCTGCGCAAGTTGACGGTGAAACACGGCCCGTTGATGTTTCACCAATCGGGCGGCTGCTGCGACGGTAGCGCGCCGATGTGCTACCCCGTCGGAATGTTCAAGACCGGCGGCCAAGATGTGCTGCTGCAAACGCTGCGAATTGAGGGCCTTGACCCGATTGAGTTCTATATGTCGGCTTCACAGTTCGCGTACTGGAAGTTCACACACCTCACCCTCGATGTTGTGCCTGGGCGTGGCAGTGGCTTCTCAGTGGAAGCACCCGAGGGGGTTCGCTTCATGATTCGATCGCGAATGCTCACCGAAGACGAAATCGCCCACTTCGGTTTACTTGAGGCCGAGGCAATATAGTTTCCCCACCTCTTGAAGCTTGGCACTTCGCGGTAGTAGGGTAAGGTCTCAGCATTAGACTAAAGTTCTGATGCTCACGGGCGTCCCAACCAAGGAGTGCAGCATGTCGTCAACCCTCATCATTCGCGCAGCATCGGTAATTACTATGGAGCCGGCTCAACCCCGAGCTGAAGCAGTGGCAGTCGACCAAGAGTCCGGAACGATCACCGGCGTGGGCTCACTCGCTGATCTGCAACAAGCTCACCCCGACGCAGACGTTCATGATCTCGGGGATACGGTTCTCATGCCAGGGCTAATTGACCCCCACAGCCACCCGGTACTCAGTGGGCTCACAACCCAAGCCCCGGCCTACTGGATTGCGCCGTATGTTGGTTACCCAAGCTTTTCCGATGTCACCGCGTACTTCACCAAGATTAATGCAGAACTTCCCGCCGGGCAGCCGGCACTGTTCAACGGGCTTGACCGAGCGCTGCAACAGGCACCAGAACTCACCAATGTCGAACTGGACAAGTACTTTCCGGATCGTCCGGTGCTGGTTATTGATAACTCAGGGCATGAGGGCTACTTCAACTCTGCAACAATTGCCAAACTCGGCTGGGCTGATGGTAAACCGCCCGCTGATCCAGTCGGGTCTCGGTACGGTCGAAACGACGATGGAACCTCAAACGGGCGTGCCTACGAAGCGGGGGCGTTGCTCACCGCCGCCGCGCCAATTCTTGCTGCTGTCGCAGCCCATCCTCTTGCTCCGATCGCGAAATGGTACCGACTCATGGCAAGTAACGGAATCACGGCGACGTCGGAGCACACCTTCGCAGCGAACCAACTCAAGGCTTACATCGCTATGGCGTCGGTGCCCGATAACCCGCTCCGAGTCTCGATCTACCACATGTCCACTGAGCCCGACTGCATGGAGCCGCTGCAAATCCCGGTCGCTCCGAACAAGCTCAAAAAGCAAGGCATCAAACTGTGGGCTGATGGTTCACCGTGGGTCGGCACTATAGCGGCGTCATTCGCCTACCTCGATAACGAGACCACTCGGAATGCAAACATCCCCCTCGGGCCCGGTGGTGAGGGCATGATGAATTACAGTCGAGCCCAACTCGACGAGCTTCTCGACAAATTCGCCCCAACTGGACTGCAGATGGCGTTCCACTGCAACGGCGACGTTGGGATGGATGTTGTACTTGACGCCTACGAACACGCGCTCGTCAAACACGGTCTGCTCAAAACAGACCACCGCTGGCGCATAGAACACCTTGGTGCGTGCCGCGCTGACCAATTCCAGCGTGCCGCTTCACTCGGCGTCTGCCTGTCGATGAGCCCATTCCAGTTCATCTACTGGGGAGACCTGCTCGACGGTACGCTCTTCCCGAGTGAAATTGGCTCGCAGTGGCAGTCAGTGGGTGACGCATTCCGCTCCGGCGCAATCGTGAGCTTCCATAACGACGGCTCGGTGAGCCCTCCGATCCCCCTGCTCAACTGGCAGGCGATGGTCACGCGAGAAACCGCCTCCGGTGTCGTGCGAGGAGCAAATCAATCCATCTCAATCGATGATGCCATCAAGGCTCACACCGTCAATGCCGCCTTCCACCTCGGCCGCGACCGAGAAATCGGTTCGATTGCCGTTGGCAAGCTCGCTGACTTCTGTGAGCTCAGCGTTGACCCGTATACCGTGGATGCTCACGAACTCACGTCAAAAGTCAGTGTGCAAGGAACCTGGGTTGGCGGGCACAGAATTGACCTTGATGCATTCGAGAACCAGGTACTGGCTCTAGACCCTGCAGAGCACAAGACCCTGCATCACGAAGTGCACGCGAAAAAGAAGTGCTGCTAGTGGCAGCCGGAGCCAAAACTGACCCAGCGCCGCCGAGTGGAGCGCTCGCAACAATCGCGCTGATCTATCTCGGATTGCTCGCATCCATTCAGGGCGCCGACCCGAACATTGCGTCGACAGCACTCCTCTCAGCGAGCAGAGAGCTGGAGTTCGGCGGCCTGACCGCTCTAGCGGCGAGCGTCAGCACACTCGTGCTCGCCGCGACTGTGATTTCCACAGGTATGTTCGCAGACCGACTCGGGCGAAAGAAGATCATCCTGGCAGCGATGCTGCTCGGAATTCTTGGGGATGGGCTCGTAGCGATTGCGCAAGACACGTGGATGTTCATCCTTGGTCGAGCAATCGCGGGCATCGCGATGGGTGCAATTTACGGGTCCGCGTTCGCCTACGTGAAGCACTTTGGACAGACACACAAGGGAGGAATCCCAGGAGCGCTCGGCGTATTTTCTGCCTCGATTGGCCTGTTCACGCTGGTCATTACCTTCATTGGCTCGAGCTTGGTTGGTGACAGCTGGCGCGTCGCCTTCTTGGTCATTCCAGCACTGAGCGCGCTGACCTTCTTAATTGCGCTGCCACTTCTGCCAAGTGACAAGCTGCAAGAAAAAGTCTCAGGCCCCTGGGATGCGCTCGGTCAGGTCGTCCTCGGGCTCGCCGTCGTGTTCTCGCTGTTCGGTATCTCACACATCGCCAACGGCGTGACCTCACCGCTCACAATTTTCCCAATCATCGGCGGGGTCGTGCTGTTCTTTCTGTTCTGGCTGCGCGAGCGAAGCAACCCCGATATGCGATTCTTCCCGATTTCTCTCTTGAAACAACCGCTGTTTCTCGCCGCAATCGGTGTGGGGTTCCTCTACAACTTTGCCACCGGTGTGGGTCTGCTCTCATTCAGCAATCTCTTCCAGTACCAGTTGCAATTGAAGAATTTGCAGCTGTCCCTCTCGCAGCTGCCATACCTCGTCATCGCAATTCCCGTCGCGCTCGTCGTCGGCCGCATCCTGGGTAAGCAGTTGATCACTCGTCAGATGTCTGCCTTTATTGGCGCAGTCATCTCGGCGGTTGGTGCGATTATGTTCGCAGTTGTGGCACTCGGGTCGCCTCAGTCTGTCTGGGATTATGTGCCGGCGCTCATGGTGCTCGGTGCTGGCGCCGCCATCCCCGCGGTCGCGTATGGAGGGATGATTCTCGAAGAGGCAGACCCGAAGCACTATGGTGTCGTCTCGTCATCGCGCACGACCATCGGGCAGTTCTGGTACGCACTCGGTCTCGCGCTCTCAACTGTCGTCATGGATGCAATCACCCGCCGGCATGTGCTCGCCAAGCTCGGATCATCGGCAGAACAAGAACTCGACACCTGGTCGGTCTCAGGGACTACACCGTCTGATGCACAAGTCTTTCCGACCGCAGTGGAGGGCTTCGCTCAGGGATTCGCAGTGATGATGATTGCGTTCGCGATTGTGATGGTGCTTGTCGGCATCATCGTTGTGATTCTGGGGAATGTCGCAGACCGCAAAAAGGTAAAAACATCGGAGCCTGCCTCGGCATAGCACCTGGGCTGTAGCATCATTGTATGCGCAAGCTCATCGGTGTCTACAACGCGAATGGTGGCTTCGCGGGTGAGATTGCCTACTTTTTTGGACACCTGATCGGCATTCAAAGTTGCACTCTCTGCGATGTGACGCACTCACCCGTGCGTAAGAAGTCGCAATGGCGTGACCTCGAGCAGCGTTTGCAGGATGATCTCGGCTACCAGATTGTGCTGGTTCACAAGAATGAGCGCACTCCCGAGCAACATTTAGCGAGCGCAGGTCGTGAGCCCTGCGTGCTCATCGAAGACGACGAAGGCCAGTTGAGCATGATTATGGACTGGAACGACCTCAAGTTATCAAAAGGCGACGTGACGACCTTCGAAAAAATTCTTCGCTCGAAACTGCTGATGTACTAAGGGAGTGCTCGCGCGTGCGACACACTCCCCAAGTACACAAGCGCTGTTTTATCCGAGCAGTACCTGAACAGTCAGCTCTTTGGTGTCGCCACCGTTGAACTTGAAGGCAACCTTTGATTCGCCACCAGAAAGCGCGGTCAGGTGCGCCGAATACTGCACACCGTCTTTCATTTCTGCTGCACCGTACTCAACCACGTTTGGATCAGCAATCTCGACCGTGATTTCACCGTCGTTCACGCCGCCATAGTTGATGTTGATGACCTGGCCAACTTTAAGCTCGATGGTCTGACCGTTGATGTCCTGGTAGTTCAACTCAACCGGAGCCACGACGTCGCCACCAATAGGTGATTCGGTCGGGGTTGAAGTCTTGGTTGGTTCTGGCTCAGGGGTTGCACAGGCCGAGAGAGTGAGCCCGGCAGCTGCTACAAGTGCCAGAGCGGCAAGTGACTTTTGAACTTTGGATACGGTCATACTGATTTCTCCTTTGAGGATGCGCATGAAGAATTTCACGCCAGGCTCATTCTGGCACGTTGAGCCTGAAAATAAACCTATTTTCTAGCTATTTTTTGCGAAGACGGCGGGATTTGTCCCCACCGCTCAACGTTGCAACCGGCCAACGCGATGCGTTGACACCCGCAACGTTTCGAACGGGTGGGCCCACCCGCTGCGCGACTTCAAACCTCGGTTCACGTTAACTGAGTCTGCCCCGCACGAGGCGAGGCAGACTCAGTTGGCGGAGACGGCGGGATTTGAACCCGCGGTCCCCTTTAACAAGGACCCATCATTAGCAGTGATGTCCATTCGGCCGCTCTGGCACGTCTCCATGTGCGCGAGGCACGAGTTCAATCATAGCCACTCGACGAGCGAGCTACGAATTGAGTCTTTAGTAGATGGTTCGACCCTCTGAGCAGGTCTTTGTGGCAGCCGACTGGCCCGTGACGTTATCCGGCAGAGTGGCTGCCGTCGGTGTGGGCGAGGGAGTAGTCGTCGTGCCGTCAGCGGCGGTTTCGGTTGGCGCAGGCGTTGGAGTTGCCGCTGGTAACGGATTGCCGTTTTCATCCACCGCGATTACGGCTTCACCGGTGCTCGCCACATTCAGTGCCTGGCCTGACTTCACCAGATCGAGCATGATCTGCGCAGCATTCTTGTCTGCAGTGAGGCGACCGTTTTGGTACGGATGCCGGAACGTTGGGTACTGCAAGAAGTTGATCTGCTCGAGCGGCACGTCCTTGAGTGCCGCCGCGATTGACTGCAGCACAGGGATTGAGTTGAGGCTTGAAGAGAGCGTCACGTTCTCGGCTGTTGCCTTCGCTAGACCGTAAACCTTAATTGGGTTGCTGAGCGTAGAAGCGTCTTTAATCTTTCGCACCAAGCTCGACATATAAATCTGCTGGTTGCTGATGCGACTCTTATCGCCGCCGTCACCCACGCCGTGACGACTTCTTAGGAACTGAAGTGCGTCAATTCCAGCCAAGGTGACATTACCTGCGGGCAGATTGAGTCCCACGTATTCATCCTTAATTGGCTGGGTCAGACATACGTCAACACCCCCCACTGCGTTCGACATCGAGATTACGCCATCGAATGAGACTAAGCCAGCATAAGGAATCTCCATTCCAGTCAGCTGCTCAATTGTTGCCACCACACACGGTAGGCCGCCAATGCTGAGGGTTGAGTTCAACTGCGCTTCACTGCGAGCTGAGTAGTACTCTTCCTCGCCGTTCGGGCCGGGGCAAGATGGTACCGGCAACATCAGGTCGCGCGGGAAGCTGATGACAGTGACCTGCTGGTGGTCTTCAGACACGTGTAGCAACAGGTTGACGTCGTTGAGTTCACCCTTCTCGCCATCGTCAAGTACCGACCCCTCGCGGGAATCGGTGCCCGCCAAGAAGATATTGATTTCACCGCTCATCGCACCAATTGACGCCTCACCCGGCTGGATTTCAGTTGCGAGCTCGACAGTTGGCTTCACCCGTGAAGTGAGATCCCACACCGCATAGGCAGCAACCGAAACGCCACTGAGAACAACCACCAGAGCAGCGGTGAGCAGGCCCTTAGCCACATTCACGACGCTACGAGAACGATGCAACTTGCCGTGGCGAACGACAGTGCGCTCGCGCACAGAATCGCTCTTGTCCCGCTTAGCCATGGTTTAAACCTATGTTTCTAGCCTGAAGAACCCCTGAACGTCGAGGAT
>JALRLI010000052.1 GCA_023254555.1 Microbacteriaceae bacterium | reverse complement strand
ACATGCAGACCAATGGCCTCAACCTCGAGAAACTTCAGGAGCTACAGCAGTGAGCAAAGATCACGACGAAGACAACGAACCGACCGGCACGCTCGGCAGACTGGCAAACGCAAAGGTGCTCACCTGGGTGACCATCATCGGCCTCGTGGCCCTCACGATGGGCGCAGCGAGCTTCCTCTTCGCGATCGGCCTCTAATCTAGGGTTTATTTTGGCATTTCAGCGCCCCTCCCCAAACTCGTAACACCGCTTTATTCCCACAGTCGAGGAGAAGGAATCCTTCTTCGGCCGCCTCCACAGGCATCATCGTCTCGGAATCAATCGATGAACGGTGGCGAAATTGGTGCGACAAAACGGCGAATGGCCGCGGCATCCGCGAAAAGAACTTCAGGCGTTACTGGTGCACCTGAGCGACTTGGGCTGGTCGGTTCAAAAAGGTTCGAAATATTACAAGTGCTATTGCCCATGCCCTCTTCGACACAAGATGTGGATTGCACTCACCCCTAGTAACCCCAATTACGTGCGCGGTAAGCTCGCAGTGATAAAACGAAACGATTGCAAGCCGACGCCCGGGCTGCTTGAAGAGGAGGATTCACCATGAATGTAATTCGTGTAGAACAGACCTTCGCGGTACTGGGTTCCCTGAACCTCGACGCAGATACCGACCGCGTAATGGATGAACTGATGCTGTTGGTTGAAGCCGATGACCGCCTTTCAGACGCAGATATGTCAGCGACTCTCGCTGAGCAAATCGTCACAATCTCAGTAGCGGTCAGCGCATCAAATTTCGACGCGGCACGCGAACTCGGCGACGCGAGTATTCGTGCAGCCATTCACGCTGCCGGTGGGGCCACCCCTTCATGGGCCGAGGCAGAGCCGTCGAATGCGAACAGTGTGCGGTTTGAAGTAAAAGCTGAACACCTCGAAGTCGCCTAGCGACGGCGGCCACCAAGGGCTCGCTCGTCGCGCCCGCCGTCGGCATCATGCCGCAGCTCTTTTGGCAGCGAGAACACGAGGTCTTCTTCTGCGGTGACAACGGCCTGAACATCCTTGTAACCAGCGTCTTCGAGGTCATCGAGCAGGTCTTGCACCAGGTCTTCGGGCACAGACGCTCCACTCGACACTCCGACCGTGCGAGCTCCTTCGAGCCACTCCTGCTTCACCTCATCGGTGAAATCGACCCTGTAAGCAGCGCGTGCGCCATATTCGAGCGCCACTTCAACCAGGCGAACCGAATTGGAGGAGTTCGCCGAGCCAACCACGATTACCACGTCACACTCAGGCGCAAGTTTCTTCACCGCGAGCTGGCGGTTCTGGGTCGCGTAACAAATGTCGTCACTCGGTGGATCTTGCAGATTCGGAAAGCGCTCACGCAGCCGACGAACGGTATCCATCGTCTCGTCAACACTCAGCGTGGTCTGTGATAGCCAGACGAGGTTATCGGGGTTTTTCACCTCGAGCGTGTCAACATCATCGGGCGAATTGACGATCGTGATGTGCTCAGGAGCCTCACCGAACGTGCCCTCAACCTCTTCGTGACCAACGTGACCAATCAGCAAAATCTCGAGCCCGCCCCTGGCAAAGCGAACCGCTTCGCGATGCACCTTTGTGACGAGCGGGCAGGTGGCGTCAATCGTGTTCAGGCTTCGACTCGCGGCATCACTCACTACTGCGGGCGAGACACCGTGCGCGGAAAAAACAACTGTTGCACCCTCTGGCACCTCGTCGACCTCGTCGACAAAAATTGCGCCCATCTTCTCAAGGCTCTGCACCACATGCAGGTTGTGCACAATCTGCTTGCGCACATACACCGGGGCGCCGTAGCGAGCGAGGGCCTTCTCAACCGCGATGACGGCCCGATCAACTCCGGCACAGTAGCCTCGTGGCGCCGCTAACAGCACGCGTTTTGGCCCGTCAACAGGGCGATCTTCGAGTCGACCTTTGACGCGTCTGAGTCGAGGCATCGATAGACTGACCACGGGCGCGCCAATGGTGCGCTGATTGGGCTCGGTGTTCGCCATACCCTCCATTCTACGGTCGGTGTCTGGGGTAACGCTTAGCCTGAGACCCGATGTGCAGCGATGGCTGGCCGAAGGAGGAGCATGAGCGGCGTAAACGTTCCTGGGCCGACGAGTGCTGAGCATCCTTGGCCTGTTGCGCTGATGAGCGGCAAAATTCGTGACTGGATAGAAAAGCTCGGCACGGTATGGGTTGAGGGCGAGATTACGCAGTTCAACTCTTCTGGCGGAAATATCTACGGCAAGCTGAAAGACCTTGCCGAAGATGCGACCGTCAGCTTTAACGTCTGGTCTTCTGTGCGTGGCAAGCTGCCAGCAGACCTCAAACAGGGCGACCGCGTGGTGGCGCTCGTGAAACCCAACTACTGGGTGAAGGGCGGCACGCTCAGCATGAACGTGCTCGAGATGCGGCATGTTGGCCTTGGCGACCTGCTCGAACGACTCGAGCAGTTGCGCGCGAAATTGGCCACTGAGGGGCTGTTTGACCCAGAACGTAAGCAACCGCTCCCCTTCTTACCGCAGTGCATCGGACTCATCACCGGCAAAGACTCGGATGCCGAAAAAGACGTTCTGCGTAATGCTCAGCTTCGCTGGCCTGGTGTGCAGTTTCGAACTGTGCACACCGCTGTTCAGGGCGATCGTGTGCCGAGCGAAGTTGTCGCCGCGATCGAAACTCTCGACGCCGACCCTCAGGTCGACGTGATAATCATCGCCCGCGGCGGCGGAGACTTTCAGAACCTACTCGGCTTCAGCGACGAGCGTGTGTTGCGGGCAGCCGCAGCAGCCAAAACCCCAATCGTGAGCGCAATCGGGCATGAGGCTGACAGGCCGCTGCTTGATGAGGTTGCCGACTTGCGGGCATCCACCCCAACTGATGCGGCGAAGCGCGTGGTGCCTGATGTTGCAGACGAACTCGCCAGAGTTGGGCAGGCGAGGGCGAGGCTTGGTTCGCGCCTGAGCCAGATGCTCAGCCACGAAACCAACCTGCTCGATCAGCTGCGGTCGCGCCCGGTGCTCGCCTCGAGTGACTGGCTGATCAGCTCGCGCGCCGAAGACCTCACCCGATATGTCGCACGAGGCGCCGAACTCACGCAACGCATGCTCGACGACGCGAGCCGCGAGCTCGATGCGACCACCTCACGGCTGCGCTCACTTTCGCCCCGTGCCACCCTTGAGCGCGGCTACGCCATTGTGCAATCAGGCGGCAAAGTCGTCACCAACCCGAAGGCCGCGCCGGCAGGCACGAAGCTCACGCTCACCCTTGCCGAGGGCGCAATCGCCGCGGTTTCTGACGGCGAGATTTAGGTAGGATAGAAACCGTGCCAGAAAAGCCCACTGACGTCTCAAAGCTCAGCTACGAGCAGGCGCGTGACGAGTTAGTCGCGGTCGTAAACGAGCTCGAACAGGGCACGGCGACCCTCGAAGACTCGCTGGTGCTGTGGGAGCGCGGCGAAGCGCTCGCTGCCCGCTGCGAAGAGTGGTTGATCGGCGCCAAGGCTCGGCTAGAGGCAGCGCGCGCTGGTGCAAGCGCAGGCAGGGCCGAAAACGCCGCGGCAAACGACGCAGAGACCGAGGCATGAGCCCGAAGCCTCGTGAACCACGCGTCGTGGCTGAACTCGGGCGACCAGAAACCCCCGAAGAAACTGCGGCTCGTAAAGCGCGTGACTCGAAACTGTATCGCCAACGTAAAACCCTGAACAACCTTGTGCTCTCGCTGATTGTCAGCCTCGGCTTGCTGCTCGTCATCGTGCTCGCTGTTCCCCGAGGTAACTACTCTCCCGAACGCAGCGTCGACGTGGCAGAGCTCGCCGCCGCAGCACAGGGTACTCAAACCTTTACACTCGCGGTGCCGAAGCTGGGCAGCGGCTGGCAGGCCACCCAAGCTGAGATCCGTGCCGCCAAAGCTGACAGGGTTGTGTTCTGGTACGCCGGCTACATGGCTCCAGATGCGCAGTTTGCCGCCTTCAAGCAGGCGGTCGGCGCGAATGCCACCTGGATTGCCGCGCAGCTCGAGAACGAAACTGCCACCGGCACTGAAACCCGCGACGGCCTGAAGTGGACGGTGTACGACCACACTGAAAAATCAGCCGACAACACCAACGTGCGATACGGCCTGACCACCGAGCTCAACAATCAGACCATCATTGTGTATGGCACCACCACCCCAGAAAACGTGTGGCAGCTCGCCAGCGCAGTAGTCAGGAGCCTGCAGTGACCGAACGCAGATCACCCCAGGCGGTATGGAACAACCTCGTCGCAGGCAACGAACGCTTTGTCGAGGGCAAACCTGAGCATCCAAACCAAGATGTTGCTCACCGGGCAGCTTCAAGCGCCGGCCAAGCCCCCACTGCAGCGTTATTCGGATGCGCAGACTCTCGTCTCGCCGCCGAAATCATCTTCGACAACGGCATCGGCGACCTGTTCGTGGTGCGCAACGCAGGGCACATCGTCTCTGACTCTGTGATTGCATCCCTCGAATACGCGGTTGCGGTGCTGGGCGTTTCAGTCGTCGTGGTGCTCGCGCACGATTCGTGCGGTGCAGTGCAGGCTGCGATTGACTCGCGCCAGCAGCATCCTGAGCCGCTGCCACCGCGCATCACCACAATGCTCGAGCCGATCATCCCTGCGGTACAGAGCGTCTGGCTGGCTGAGCACTCAGGAACACCATACGTAGACCCCACAAAGATCGCGGCAGAAAAAGTGAACCGGCACCACCTGCGCGACACCGTATCGCAGTTGCTGTACTCGTCAGAGGTGCTGAGTGAAGCGGTCGCGGAGGGAAGACTTGGCATTGTTGGTGCACACTACCGCCTGGCCAAGGGGCGAGTTGAACCAGTCATCGCGATCGGCAACTTCGACGAAGATTTAGTTGAGAAATCAGAACAATAGAGAAGGGTAATCACGTGGCAACCAAGAGCGTGAACGCAGTAAACAAAAAAGATTTCCGTGTCGAGCACGACACAATGGGCGAGGTTCTCGTTCCGAAGAACGCTCTCTACGCAGCGCAGACCCAGCGTGCGGTTGAGAACTTCCCAATTTCAGGCACCACACTCGAACCAGCACACATCCACGCACTCGCGCAGATCAAGAAGGCTGCAGCACTCTCGAACGCTGAGCTTGGCGTGCTCCCCAAGGCCATCGCGAACGCCATTGCATGGGCCGCTGATGAGGTAATTGCGGGCAAGTACGACGGCGAATTCCCGATTGACATGTACCAGACCGGTTCGGGCACCTCCTCAAATATGAACATGAACGAGGTGCTGGCCACCCTGGCAACCGGAAAGCTCAAGAAGCCAGTTCACCCAAACGACCACGTGAACTGCTCACAGTCGTCAAATGACGTGTTTCCGACCTCGGTGCACGTTGCGGTCACCGGCGCGCTGATCAAAGACCTGATTCCCTCACTCGAGTACCTCGCGAAGGCGCTTGACCGCAAGGCGAAAAAGTGGGCTACTGTCGTGAAGTCGGGTCGTACACACCTGATGGATGCCACACCGGTAACCCTCGGCCAAGAGTTTGGTGGATACGCAGCGCAGATTCGCCTCGGCATTGAGCGCATCAAGGCTGCACTGCCACGAGTAGCTGAAGTTCCTCTCGGCGGCACCGCGGTTGGCACCGGCATCAACACACCAAAGGGCTTCCCGCAGAAAGTGATTCGTGCGCTCGCGAAGCAGACGAAACTGCCAATCACCGAGGCTCGCGACCACTTCGAGGCACAGGCGAACCGTGACGGTCTGGTTGAGGCATCCGGCGCTCTTCGTACTATCGCCGTGTCACTGACCAAGATTTGTAACGACCTGCGCTGGATGGGCTCTGGGCCGAACACCGGTCTCGCTGAGATTCACATTCCAGACCTGCAGCCGGGTTCATCCATTATGCCGGGCAAGGTAAACCCGGTTATTCCTGAGGCTGTGCTGATGGTGTGCATGCGCGTCATCGGCAACGACTCAGCGGTTGTGATGGGCGGCGCTTCGGGCTTGTTCGAACTGAACGTGGCGATCCCAGTTATGGGTAACTCGGTGCTCGAGTCGATTCGTCTGCTGTCGAACTCGGCCCGCTTGCTCGCTGACAAGACCGTGAACGGTCTCGAGGCAAACGTGAAGCGTGCTCGGGCACTCGCAGAGTCGAGCCCCTCGATCGTTACCCCGCTGAACAAGTACATCGGCTACGAGGCTGCAGCGAAAATTGCCAAGCACGCGGTTGCGAAGGGAATCACCATTCGCGAGGCGACCATCGAGCTTGGCTACGTTGACGGCAAACAGCTCACCGAAGCTCAGCTCGACGCTGCACTCGATGTGCTGTCGATGACGCATCCATAGACTGTCAAGCAATTATGGCGAACGTGAAGATGCGGTGGGCAATCAAAGAGAGCCTGCTCGGGTACATGGCGTCAATCGAAGACGGCGTCGTTGAGGCGGATGCACCAGCTGTTAGAACTGACGCTGGCTTCGAGTTCAGTGCCGATGCTGCCGAGTTCGACTGGGATGCACTCACCGGCACCCTTGAATTCGGCGGCACCGCGCGCCTGAGCGGCTACAACGGTGCCATGAAGATTGAGCTCAAAGAGCCGCGGATCGACTTGCGAGATGGGCGAGGCACGCTCTCAGTCTTACAGGGCGGGCTCTTCAGCTCCGCAGCGCACTCGCCCGTGGTTTCGCTCGAGGTTCGTGATGCTGATGGCGCAGTCGTTTTCGACACGAAACTGCTCGCCAGTGGAGCCCCGCTTTTTGGCCCGCAGTACCAACCGGGTCAAGAGTTCAGCCCGCTGACGCTCTCGCGCTAACAGACTCGACCGATTCGCTAGCTGCGAAAAAACTCGATCAGGAGCGCCGCAACCTCTTCGGGATGCTCAGCTGCAGCCTGGTGCGCGGCATCGGCAATCACAACCTGACGGGCGCCGGCAGTACCGTCGGCAATGGCTTTACCTGCCGCAGGCGTGGTACCGGGATCGTGCTCACCTGAAATAACGAGCACGGGCACACTGATCTCGCCGAGGTAAGTGCGGGCATCGTAGG
>JALRLI010000051.1 GCA_023254555.1 Microbacteriaceae bacterium | reverse complement strand
GTCGGCTAGAGCACGTGCAGCAACAGGGCCAACGTGACGAATATTGAGCGAGACGATTTGGCGCCAGAGTGGCTTCGTTTTGGCAGCCTCGAGTTCGGCGAGCAGTGAGATTGCAGCCTTAGACGGAACCTCTGTCTCATTGAAGTCAACCGACGGGTCATAGGCAGGGTCATCGTTTTTGCGCTTCCGCCGATACGGGGTCTGAATGCGGTGCGATCCGTCTTCGTCGAGTTTCACCAGCCCGGTCTCACTGTCGATGACCTCAGTGTCAACCCAAAACAGATCTTCGAGCGTGAGATTGAACAGCCCAGCCTCGGTCACATTGCCGTCGGAATCGGCGAGCGGAGCCGGTTTCGGGCGCAGAGGCTGAGTCAGCGCAGTGGCGGCGACTTCTCCAAGACCTTCAATATCGAGCCCGCCGCGCGAGCCAATGTGCTCCACTCGTCCGCGAACCTGCGCCGGGCAACTGAACGCGTTGGGGCAACGCAGGTCGACGTCGCCCTCTTTCATAGCCCGCAGCTCAGTGCCACACTCCGGGCAGGTTGTTGGCATCACAAACGCACGCTCGCTGCCGTCGCGAAGCTCGAGAACAGGGCCCAAAATCTCAGGGATCACATCGCCAGCTTTTCGAAGTACAACCGTATCGCCGATCAGCACGCCCTTTGCCTTCACGACGTCTTGGTTGTGCAGGGTCGCGTTTCGAACAGTGGAGCCTGCCACGAAGACCGGCTCCACAACCGCATACGGGGTGACGCGACCAGTGCGACCGACCCCGACGAGAATATCAATGAGCTTCGTGTTTACCTGCTCGGGCGGGTACTTGTACGCGGTCGCCCATTTTGGTGCGCGACTGGTGGTGCCCAGCTGAGCCTGCAGATCGCGCTGATCAACTTTGACGACGACGCCGTCGATTTCGTGCTCGAGTGAGGCGCGACGCTTGCCGAAGTCGGTGATGTACGACTCGATTTCTTTCACGCTGCTCACAACAGAGAAATGCTTCGAAATTGGCAATCCCCACGATTCAAGCAGCGCATACTCGGCTGACTGAGTGGCACTCTTATCTCGCCAGGCACCGATTCCATGAACCGTCAACTGCAGGCGACTCAGCCCCTCGCGCATCAGTTCGAGTTTGGCTTCACGCTTGCCCTCGGCTTTTTGCCGCAACGACCCACTCGCCGCGTTGCGGGGATTTGCGAAGGTCTTCTCGCCGGCATCCGCCCGAATCGTGTTCAACTCGTGAAACGCTTCAACCGCGAAGTAGACCTCTCCTCGCACCTCGATAAGCGAAGGATGATCACTGCCTGCCAAACGTCGTGGAATCGAGCTCATAACGAGCACATTCTCGGTAACGTCTTCACCTGTTACGCCATCGCCGCGAGTGGCTGCCGACGTGAGCTGACCATTCTCGTAGCGAAGCGACAGTGCGAGACCGTCGATTTTCAGCTCACACAGCCACTGAATCGGTTCAACCACAGCGAGCTGGGTTTTCTCTGCCCACTCGGCCAGCTCTTCGAGAGAGAACACGTTGTCAAGGCTGAGCATTGGCTCAGCATGATCTACCTTCGCGAAGAGTTCGCCTACCAGCCCTCCGACTCTGCGGGTGGGGCTGTCTTGTCCGGCGAGTTCTGGATACTCTCGCTCGAGAGCCTCGAGTTCACGCATCTGTTCGTCGTACTCGGCATCAGCGACCAGCGACTCATTGCGGTTGTAGTAGGCGTCTTGCAACTCGAGAATGCGGGCCGTCAGCTCGTCAGCACGTCTCTTAGCGGCGTCAAAGCCGGCGCGCAGCTCACTCACGCATTCACCCCGGCAACGGCCGATGGCGAAACCGCCGACACGGTGCGATCAATTGTGAACTGTCCGAGCACACGCGTACCTTGGTACAGCACCGCGGTTTGCCCTGGTGCGACCCCGAGCAGTGGCTCATCAGGGGTCACTACAAATTCGAACTCGGCCTCGGCACGGTGCTGTTCGGTTCGCTCTGTTACCGGCACGAGCTGCGCTGTAGCCGCGACTGGATCCGCGTGGGCGCGAATCTGCACTTCGCATGCAAACAGTGACTCTGCATGAGACAGCGGCTCGCCTGCCCAACTCATTCTGCCACCGGCGATTTCGCGAACGGCCAGCGCCTCTTTCGGCCCAACAATCACCGTGTTTGCAACCGGGCGGATGCTGAGCACGAACCTCGGCTTACCGTCATCTGCTGGCACGCCGAGGTGTAGCCCCTTTCGCTGACCAATCGTGTAGCCGTGAGCGCCCTCGTGCCTGCCGACCACATTGCCGTCTTGGTCAAGCACTTCGCCAGGTCGCACACCAACCTTCTCTGCAAGCCATCCACGAGTGTCACCGTCTGGAATGAAGCAAATGTCGTGGCTATCTGGCTTTTGGGCGACACCAAGCCCACGTCGCTCAGCCTCTTCGCGAATCAGTGCTTTAGACGGGGTATCGCCGAGCGGAAAGTAACAGTGTTCAAGTTGATCTCGAGTCAAGACCCCGAGCACGTAAGACTGGTCTTTCGCTTCAGCGGATGCGCGGTGCAGCTCGATGTTGCCTGCTTCATCACGCCGTAATTGCGCGTAGTGACCGGTGCAAACGGCATCAAAGCCGAGCGCAATCGCTTTGTTCAGGAGCGCCTCAAACTTAATCTTCTCGTTGCAGCGCATACACGGGTTGGGAGTGCGACCGGCTTCGTACTCAGCGATGAAGTCGTCGACCACATCAGCTTTAAACCGATCGCTAAAATCCCAGACGTAGAAGGGTATGCCGAGCGTGGTGGCCGCGCGCTGAGCATCCATCGAATCTTCAATGGTGCAGCAACCGCGTGAGCCTGTGCGCAGCGTGCCAGGCATTCGACTGAGGGCGAGATGCACGCCAACCACTTCGTGACCGGCTTCAACAGCGCGCGCAGCGGCTACGGCCGAGTCAACGCCGCCGCTCATCGCCGCAAGAATTCGCACGCGTTAAGTGTACGTTAGCTCGCTGACTGCACGCCGGCTCTGCGCGCAATCTCAACGAGTTCGGGTAGAACCGCCAACAGCTCGTCAATTTCGGCCTCGGTGTTGTTCTTACCGAGGGAGAACCTGAGCGCACCGAGCGCGGTTCGCTCGTCGAGCCCGGTCGCCAACAGCACGTGCGAAACCTCAGAGACCCCGGCGTGACAGGCAGAGCCGGTTGACACTGAAATTCCCTTGCTGTCGAGAAGATAGAGCAGTGAGTCACCCTGGCAACCCTCGAAGGTGAAGTGCACATTGCCGCTTGCTCGCTCACTCGTTGGATGCGCGCCCCTCAGCACTGCACCGGGTACAGACTGCTGCACGCCATCGATGAGTCGATCTCGGAGTGCTCGTAAGTACTCATTGCGCTCTTCGAAGCCCGCGTTTGAGAGCTCGAGTGCGCTGGCAAACGCAACCGCGCCAGCGACATCCATCGTGCCAGACCTGCCGCGCTGCTGGTCACCTCCGTGCAGTATCGATTCGACTTCGTAGTTGCGAGAGAGAATCAGCGCGCCCACGCCGACCGGCCCGCCGATTTTGTGCGCTGAGATGCTGAGTGCAGCGAGAGGTTGCGCAGAAAAATTGATCTGCACGTAGCCCAGCGCGCTCACCGCATCAACGTGCAGCGGAATACCAAACTCATCCGCAACGTCGGCGAGGGCTGCAATCGGCTGCACCGTGCCAATTTCGTTGTTTACCCAGATGACACTCGCGAGCGCTACCTCGTCGGCGTCGACGTTTTCGAGCACCTGCCGAAGTGCATCCGGTGTGATTCGGCCGTACTCATCAAGCGGCACCCAAAGAATCTCGGCGCCCTGTTTCTCGAGCCATTCAGCTGCTGCGATGGTCGCGTGATGCTCCCCCTCTGCAACGACGATTTTGTTGCGTCGGCGGTCAGACTGCCTTTCCCAGTAGAGTCCCTTAATCGCGGTGTTGATGCTTTCGGTGCCGCCGCTTGTGAAGGTGACCTCGGCAGAGTCTGCCCCGAGTTCGCGGGCTACACGCTCACGCGCATCCTCAAGCAGAGCCCGTGAAGCTTGACCGTGACTGTGAATTGACGATGGATTACCCACCGTTGCGAGTGCTGCAACGAAAGCCTCTTGCACTTCAGGTGCGAGGGGTGTTGTTGCAGCGTGGTCGAAATAGATTGCCATCTCGCGTAATGCCTGCCCTAGTAGAGCAATGACGTGAGCCGTGCGCGTGCAGCGACAACTCTAGGGTCAGTCTGCCCAACGATGTCGAAGAGCTCGAGCAGCCGTTCGCGCACAATCTGCTTCGTCTCTTCATCACCCGCGGCAAAGAGATCGAGCAAGCGGTCGAACCCATCACCAATATGCCCGCCCGACACGTCGAGGTCAACGACATCGAGTTGCGCTTCAAGGTTCGATGGCTCAGCCGACGCTCTCGTCCGAATGTCGTCGAGCGTCTTTCCTTGCAGGCGCGAGAGCAGTCGCACCTGAGCGAGCCCCGCTTGTGCGTCGGTATCGCGCGGATTTTGCATAATGGCTTTTTCGTAAGCAGTAACCGCGGCGTTGTAATCGCCAGCCTCGATCGCATCGAATGCTTCTTGATGCAGCGGAGGTAATTCAGGCTCAGTGCCAGCCTGAGCCAGTGCTGAGGCGTTCCCCTCGCCTGGGACGACGAGGCGGCCAGTCACTCCCTGCTGCTCAGCCAACACTAAGAGCTGGTTCATGACCTCGAGAACCTGCTGCTCGGGCACCGCACCCTGGAAGAGCTGCACCGGTTTTCCGCCAACTATCGCCACGACGAGTGGGATTGACTGAGCTTGAAACGCCTGCGCCAACTGGGGATTTGAGTCAACATCGACCTTGGCGAGCAGTATTTTGCCGCCCAGTTGAGCAGTGACTTTCTCGAGAATCGGGCCCAGCGTTTTACACGGTTGGCACCACTCAGCCCACAAGTCAACGACCACTGGAACCACGGCAGATAACTGGGCAACTTGCGTGAAGGTTTCGTCGGTGACGTCGATAACCAGCGATGGCACCTCGAGCACATCGGGCACGCCCTGCACCTTAGCCGCAGCGGCGGCTTGGGCTGGGTCACCCGTTACGGCAGTTCCCCCAGCAGACGACTCTGGTGCACCTGGGGTGGGATGCCCAACACGGGCCTGCTGGTTCGCCTTCGAGACGAGCGGGCTGAGGTCGACAGCACCAGCGGCATTAAAACGTTCAGGATTCATTTGCGACATTGCTCTAACCTTCACCCGCGCCGGTCATTGCGGTGGTTGATCCGAGCACCCGCACCTTCTCATTGATCTGGGCGCTTGGCACGTAAAACAGCATCTGGTGCTGCCAGAGTTGGTACACGGATTTCTTCGATCCGTCGAGCCCGGAGAGGGCCTTTACTGCTGGAGAGAGTTTCACTGAGCCTCTGTCTTGTGTGGACTTGGCAATGTGCTTCTCGTTCACAGTGACTGACACGAGCGCCCCGCCCGCACCGGTCGAGAGCGTTACGGCGTCATCTGCTTGTTTAATCTCGAGTGAGTACTCAACCGATTCACCTTTCGCGGCGGCTTCAGCCTGGGCTTTTTCTAGCCATGCTTTGCCCATTTGCGCGATTAGCTGGTCGTCGGTGAGGTCGAACAGGTTTGCCGAAGAAGCCTTATCGCCCTGAGTCAAAATTTCACCGTATGCGTTTCCAACCTCATTCGGCGCAATTTTTAACGTGTTGGTGTCGGCAGGGAGAAGGGTAGTTCCCTCCTCAACCGGAGCAGCTTCAGGGAAGGTCACGCCCCCGCGAATTTCGGCGACGCTATGAACGTAGTAATTGGAATACGGCGAATCTTGGCGAAGTAACAGCGCCAGTGCGGCACTCTCGACTGGTTTACCCTTGTCGTCTTTCGGGATTTCTTGGCCCTCAGGGAACCGTGAAGCGGTCGTTGCGAGTATTGTTCGCGGCCAGCCATCGGTGCTTTGCACCAGTTCGTAGTCGAGCAAGTTAGACGTGATTTGTAGAGGCGGCAGCGTCGTGTTCACAGCCGCGCGAATCTTATAGTTTGCCACTCGCTGGGCGAGTGCCGACCCCGCGAATCGGGTCTTCACCAAGTCTTGATTCATGGATTTGTCAGCCTCGGTCGCTGTCTCGGCGATGCGGCTCACGATACGCCGGAGGTGCGGCTCAGAAATGGGAACCGGAGGAAGAGCATCCTCAGCATTGACCACGTCGCCCTCAGCCGAAGCCGAAGGCGACGCTGTGCTGGCAACTTCTGATGAGTTGCTTGTGGATGCCGAGCCGGGCCAATACCGGGCGGAGCATCCCGTCACGCCAAACGTTGCGAGAGAAGCCAACACACCTATTGCAACGAACCGAAGCGAATGACGCTCGAGAGCCTTTTGCTCAGGCTTCGAGTTGGAAGACTTCGCTGATTTGCGCTCTTGAGCAGCCTGGACTTGCTCTTTATATATGGCTCTGAGACCTAGGAACCATCCTTTTTGACCTCGCTGAGGGCCCTGACTGCGCTTATCGTGGTCAACGGCAAGCAGATACAGTACTCCCCCAAGAATAAGGAAGAACGCTCCCAGGGTCATAACAGGACCAAACCAGGGATACGTTTTGAGAGGAATCCATCTCACCGTAATCGTGCTCGGTTGAGGGCTGAGACCATCGCTGGCTATCAGAACGGAGACGTCTTTCGTCGCATCGATGTAGACAGTTTGGGCACCTTTGCCGGAAGACTCGGCAAGCCAGAGATCACTGCCAGCGGGGTTTTGGTAGTCGGAGGACTTCTTGACTATCGCATCTTCGGGGAAGTCTTGTTGCACGAGCCCCGCCACACTACGCCCCTCAATATCAGAGCGCGCTTTGTCATAGGCAAAGACTTCGTGATCGAACGGAGCGACCCATGCCTCAACATCAGTCGTTCGACCGTAACCTACGAAGCCAGCTTTTTTGCCCGCCACAGAAACGGCCACCTGGCCTTTATGGGCGGTGAGCACAGAAGCTGGCAGCACAGAGTAGTGCAGCTTCGTGTTCGTGCTTACTTGCGAAACAACCTCGTTGGGTCCGCTCAAAACCGTCAGTTGAGCGATACCGAGGAGTACCAGTACGGCGCCGAGTGCACGCGACGTGAATGCTAGAACGTAGCG
>JALRLI010000050.1 GCA_023254555.1 Microbacteriaceae bacterium | reverse complement strand
TTGAACGCGCGATACTGCAGCAGCTTCGCGAAGAGCAGGTCGCGCGCCTCGAGCAGGGCGATATCTTCGGCATCAACCACTTCGCCCTGCGGCAAATGGCTGGCAACCTTGAGATCGAGCAGCGTGGCAGCGACCACTAAAAACTCTGAGGCCTGATCGAGCTCGGCTTCGTCGTCGAGGTTCGCAAGATACGAGATAAATTCATCAGTGATCACGCTCAGCGCAATCTCAGTGATATCGAGCTCGTGTTTTGACAGCAGGCTGAGCAGCAGGTCGAACGGACCCTCGAAGTTCGACAGTGAAACCTTGAACGCCGTGCTGTCGGTATTCTCGGCGCTCTCGGTCTGCTGAGATTCGCTCGCAGCCGACTCGACCGATTCTGCCGATTCAGTGGTTTCCACGCGACTACCTAGGCGACTGCGCCGCGCTGAATAACCTCACGCGCGAGCTGCAGGTAGGCCTCGCTGGCTGGGTTCTCTGGTGCGTAGACGAGAATTGGCTTCGCCGCGACAGAAGCGTCAGGAAACTTCACCGTTCGGGTAATCACCGTGTCAAACACTTTGTCATCAAAAGTTTCAACAACCCGCTCCAGCACTTCGCGGGCGTGCAGCGTGCGAGGGTCGTACATTGTGGTGACGATACCGTCGAGCTCAATCATCGGGTTCAAGCGATCGCGAACCTTGTCGATGGTTTCAATCAGCAGCGCAACACCGCGCAGGGCGAAGTACTCAGCCGCGAGCGGGATAATCACGCCGTGGCTTGCGGTCAGCGCATTCACCGTGAGCAATCCAAGCGATGGCTGGCAGTCAATCAGGATGACGTCGTAGTCGTTCTGAACCTTGCGCAGCACACCGGCGAGAATCTGTTCACGAGCCACCTCAGAAACGAGATGCACCTCGGCGGCTGACAGATCGATGTTTGCGGGGATAACGTCAAGACCTTCAACATCGGTGTGCTGAATCGCCTCGCGAGGGTCTTTCAGCTTGCCGAGCATCAGGTCATAAATTGTTGGCACGTCATGCGCACTCACGCCGAGACCAGCAGTGAGAGCGCCCTGTGGATCAAAGTCAACCGCCAACACCCGGCGGCCGTAAAACGCGAGTGCAGCACCGAGGTTGATACTGGTGGTGGTTTTACCAACCCCACCCTTCTGGTTACACATCGAGATGATGCGAGCCGGTCCGTGCGTTTTCAGCTTTTCAGGAACCTCAAACTTGCGAAGGGGTCGACCGGTTGGGCCAAGCTTTTTGCCGCCTGATTTTGCTGCCTCTGCCACGGTCACCTCACTTCGTCGCTGATTGAATTCGTTTCACTCATTCTATTGGCGTGTGAGCCTATTTTGCGCGAGGATGCGCGGTCAGATAGCTCTCCCGAAGGGTATCTACTGTCACCTGAGTGTAGATCTGGGTGGTCGCCACTGATGAGTGGCCAAGCAGCTCCTGCACCGACCGCACGTCGGCTCCGCCAGCGAGCAGATGTGTTGCGAAGGAGTGCCTGAGGGTGTGGGGTGACACCTTGGCTGTCAGATGTGCTTTCTCGGCGGCTGCTTGGATGATCATCCAAACGTGTTGGCGGCTGAGCCGCCCTCCCCTGGCGCCCAGAAAGAGCGCTGGTGTGGCATGCCCACGACTTGAGAGCAGCGGACGAGCTCGAACCAGATACGCCTCAAGGGCTACTTTCGCGTAACTGCCGAATGGCACGAGACGTTGCTTATTGCCCTTGCCGATCACCCGCAGCATGTCTGCGTCTGGTATGACATCGTCGAGGTCGAGGTCAACGATTTCGCTCACTCTGGCGCCGGTGGCATAGAGCAGCTCGAGCAGTGCTCGATCTCTGAGCGCCGTCGGCTCATCCCCTGATGCAGCATTGAGCAACGCCTCAACTTCGGTCACTGTGATGGCTTTTGGCAGCCGGCGGCCGAGCTTGGGTGGTCGCTGCAAGCGGGTGACGTCTTCGGTGAGGTTGCCCTCTTCAAGTTGAAATTTGTGCAGACCGCGCAGAGACGACAGTGCGCGTGACACGCTCGCGGCTGACATTGGCTGCTCGCGGTCACGCAGGGACGCAATGTACTCACTCACATCTGTGGTCGTGACCTGCTCGAGCTCGGTGCGTCCTTGCGCTTCGAGCCAGACAGCGTAAGCCGTCAGGTCTCTGCGATAGGCGTTGACCGTGTTTTCAGAAAGCCCACGTTCGAGTGTCACATGGCGCAAGAATTGGTCGACAGCGCGATCAACGGCTTGGCTCATACTGGGCGACCCCTCTTGACAGAGCTTCTCGCGATGAGTCTGCTCACGACAGGTCTACTCACGACAGCTCTCCGCGAACCCATTCCCGACGCGTCCAAGGCTCATCTGGGTCTGCAAGCGTCTGCCAGCCTCGCTGCTCGGCTGCATGTGCAGCCAGCACTGCAGCTACCAGGACGCTGTTCTGCACGCGACGCTCGAGCACGGCAGTGACAGCGTCGTCGAGTGCAACCCATTCGAGCCTGAGGTCAGCTTCTTCACCCTCGCGAACATAGTCGTGCTGCGCTGCACTCAATCCACGTGCCAGAAAAACGCGGATGCACTCGCTGCTTCCACCTGGAGTCGTGTAAATCTCGGTGAGCAAGGCCCACTCACTCGCCTCGAGGTCTGCTTCTTCGATGAGCTCGCGCTTGGCGGTTTCGAGGCCCGACTCGTGGAGAGCATCCATCAAACCAGCGGGAATCTCCCACTCGCGAGCCGCAATCGGGTGCCGGTACTGCTGAATCAACAGCACTTCGCCGCGCTCGTTCAGTGCGAGAACCGCCACTGCACCGGTGTGGTCGACGAAGTCGCGAACCAACTGCCCATCAAGATAGTTGAAGCGATCGCGTTGAACGTTCCAGACACGACCCTGCACCAGTCGCTCTGACTCTACGACCGAGATGTCAGCCGCGAACTCATCTCGAAGCCAGCTCTCGCTTGGCGGTTCGCCGTTAGGCACTCGCCTCTTGCACCTCAAACAGGCGACTCGCTTCTTGCCGTTCGACTGCGGCCTCCACGAGCCCCGCAAACAATGGATGAGCGCTGTTCGGGCGTGACCGCAGTTCAGGGTGTGCCTGAGTTGCAATATAGAACGGATGCTCGTCGCGCGGTAGCTCGACGAACTCCACCAAACTCAAGTCGGGGCTCGTGCCGGAGAAGCGAAGACCGGCTTCGGCGATCTGATCCCGGTATTTATTGTTCACTTCGTAGCGGTGGCGGTGGCGCTCTTCAATGGTGAGTTCGCCGTAGAGCTGCGACGCGAGCGAACCAGTCTCAAGCGCTGCCTCGTACATGCCGAGGCGCATTGTTCCACCAAGGTCGCCACCGTCAATGATGTCGACCTGTTCGGCCATCGTGGCGATCACCGGTACCGGTGTTTCAGGGTCAAACTCAGTTGAGGATGCTCCCCCGAGACCAGCCTTATTGCGTGCGTATTCGATAACCATGCACTGCAAGCCGAGGCAGAGGCCAAGCGTCGGAATCTTGTTTTCGCGAGCGTAGGTCAGCGCCCCGAGTTTTCCTTCGATACCTCGAATGCCGAAGCCACCTGGCACACAGATGCCGTCAACATCGCTGAGTTCTTCAGCTGCACCCTCGGGCGTCTCACAGTCATCACTCGGCACCCACTTGATTCGAACCGCAACACCGTGCGCGAATCCGCCAGCTTTCAACGCTTCAGTCACAGAGAGGTAGGCGTCTGGTAAGTCGATGTACTTGCCGACGAGTGCGATAGTAACTTCAGACTTCGGGTTGTGCACCGCGTCGAGAACCGGCTGCCACGACGTCCAATCCACATCGCCCGCTTTTTCAATACGAAGAGCATCAACGATGTAGCTGTCGAGACCCTGCTCGTGCATCATCGTTGGAATGTCATAGATGCTTGGCACGTCAATCGCGTTGACCACGGCATCTTCATCGACGTCACACATAAGTGCGATTTTGCGTTTGTTTGACTCGGTCACCGGGCGGTCTGAGCGAAGCACAAGTGCGTCTGGCTGGATTCCGATTGAACGCAGGGCTGCCACCGAATGCTGGGTCGGCTTGGTTTTTTGTTCGCCCGAGGCACCCATAAACGGCACCAGAGAGACGTGCACAAAGAAGACGTTCTTGCGGCCGAGCTCGTGACGCACCTGCCGTGCAGCCTCCAAAAACGGCTGCGATTCGATGTCGCCAACAGTGCCACCAATTTCGGTGATGATCACATCTGGCTGAGGAGTCTCGGTCGATTGCAACCGCATACGACGCTTTATCTCGTCTGTGATGTGCGGAATGACCTGCACGGTGTCACCGAGATACTCGCCCCTGCGCTCTTTTGCGATTACTTGTGAGTAGATCTGACCGGTGGTGACGTTCGCGGCTTGACTGAGGTTGATGTTCAAAAAGCGCTCGTAGTGCCCGATGTCAAGGTCTGTTTCGGCGCCGTCATCGGTGACAAAAACCTCGCCGTGCTGAAACGGATTCATCGTACCCGGGTCAACGTTGAGGTAGGGGTCAAGCTTCTGCATCACGACGTGCAGCCCCCGAGCGGTGAGGAGATTGCCGAGGCTTGCGGCGGTCAAACCCTTACCCAAAGAGGAAACGACACCGCCAGTCACGAAAATGTGCTTGGTGATGCCGTTATTTTTGCCGCTGAGATCTTGCTCCACGGACTTCGAGTCTATCATCGGTTGTCCTGCTGCGGCATCCATACCTGCTTAATGATGATGAGAATCATCGCGGTGACCGGAATTGCAATCAGCGCACCAAGGAGTCCGAGAAGTGTGCCACCAGCCATCGCACCAATCACAACGAGCGAACCGGGCACGGAAACCGCTTTGTTCATGATGCGCGGTGTCATCACGTATGCCTCGATCTGCATGTAAACGAGTCCGATGATCAAAATCGTGATCGCGGTGACTGGCGAGGCAAAGAGCGCGACTATGGTCACCAGCGCCCATCCGAGCATTGGGCCAATCAGCGGGATCAGGCCAAAACCGAACATCACAAGCGCGAGAACCGGAGCGAATGGTACGCCCACGATGCTCATTGCGATGAAGCCAAAGATCGAGCTGAAGAACGCCAGAGAGACCATACCGCTGATATAGCCACCGATTGAACGGGTGACCTGCTCGGTGATATCCATCACACGGAAGCGATTCGACTTGGGAGCCAGCTTGTAGAAACCGCGCTTGATGACCTGCAGCGAGGCCAAGAAGTAGAGGCTCAAGATGAAGATGATGATGAACGCAGTGACACCGTTGGCGAGACCGATACCGGCTTGCCACAAGCCACCCACCAGCATGGCCCAGTTCTGTGGTTTCTGCACGAACTCGTACACCGTATTCAGCGCCGCTTCGAGGTCGATAACACTGCCGACCGAGTCATTCAGATTAATGAACCACTCTTGGTGAGCAATATCAGTCAGGTACTGCGGTGCCGTCTGAATGAGCGACGTCACCTGGTGAACGATGATCGGTGTCAGCCACAACAGCAAACCAACGACCAGCAGCGTGAAGGCACCGAACACAATCAGAATCGCCCAGGCGCGACTGATGCCCTTGCGGCCGAGCCACGTCACTACCGGGTCAAGACCCAGCGAGATGAAAAGCGCGGCGACAATGTAGATCAAAATTGTCGAGAGCTGAGCGATTGCTTGGCCAAGCAAGATTGCGGCAAGAACACCGAGTGTCACTATGAAGCCGAGCTTGAACGGGCTTCGCAGCATGGTCTCTTTGAATGACTGAGGAACAGCATCTTCTGCGTGCTTCTTTGCCAAAGACATCATGGTTTTGGTCTCAGCATCGAGACCGTCGAAGTAATCGGGTAGGTCGAGCTCTGTCGATGTCCCAGCTCCACTCGCCGTCGCGGTCGCAGCGGCTTTATCTGCCGCAGCAGCAGAAGTCTTTTTACGCCCAGAAAAGAAACCCATGGGCTGAATGTAGTGCTAATTATGTTCTAGGCGCCACTAGCGAACGGCGAGGCAAGAAATTGTGCGTGTGAGTCGGCTCGCGGCACTAGACCTTAAGTCGACCGTCCTGCGATAATTGGCGGATGCGCATCCGCCCCCTTCTCTCGGCTCTTGCCCTCGCACTCGCCGCCCTCGTAGTCACCGCCACCGCGGCCTCGGCCGCGCCTACCCCCGGTTGGGGCACCCCGGTGACCCTGCAGAACACGGTGGCGCCTCATTCACTTCAGCTAGCTACCTCTGGAGCATCGACCCTCGCTATTTGGGGCGGAGACGATAATCGCGCGTACGCCTCGGTCTCGCAGGATGGCGGAACAACCTGGAGCGCCGCAAATATGGTTTCTGACCCCGCGCATACAGTCTCCAGGTTGGCACTCTCCACGCTCCCCGCTGGTGGATTCGTCATTGCCTACGGCGACGACACAAATCATGCGGTTTCGGTGCGCACGACCAATAACAATGGCACTGCCTGGTCAAACTTTTTGACGCGAACGGTGCCAAATGGAACCATTTATGACGTTGCCGTAACGGGGATCACGGGTGACCGTGCGGCCGTTGCTCTGCGTCAAGCGGACTCAAATGGGTACTACTCGGTTTTTGCCGCAGTCACAGATGTGGCGAACTCGGCACTGGGCACGTTCGGGCAAATCAGTGCGGTTGGCATGAATACGTGGTTTCCAAAAATCATTTTTTCTGGGTCTGTCTTATCAATCGCGTGGCTACAAAACAACATGGAAGATTTTGGAGTCAGCTATTCCAACAATCTCGGGGCGACCTGGAGCACCCCGAGTGTCACGCTGATTCAGGCCTCGAAAACTGCGGAACGCTTCGACTACAAACTCTGCGGCGACCAAGCGGTGGTGACAGCCGGCACGAGTGACACATCAGGCGTACTGAGACAGTTTGCCAGACTCGCTGATTTCTCAACATCCAGTTGGAGCTCCCCACCAACCCAGAACGTAGGATCCGTAGTCTCGCTGTCAACTGCTTGTTTAGCAGATGGTTCGGTCGCCACCGCATGGACACAGCAAAACTCTTCCACCATGTACTGGCTACATGCGCAGCAAGCGAATGGAAGCTGGAGTGCGAGTGCCAGTTCGGTTGCGAACCTCTTTCCCAGCATTAGTGGCCCGCGCGTAGCCCTCGCTTCCACGCTGGATGGCGGGGTCGCAGGCATTGCGACGAGCACCCAGAACTCGGGTACAGTTCAAGGATTC
>JALRLI010000004.1:29921-30155 GCA_023254555.1 Microbacteriaceae bacterium | reverse complement strand
TGGGCTGGCTCGTGCAGGGCGCTGCTGCCGTTGAGGATCTCGTCGGCCTGCATGCCGTAGAGCCCGCGCAACAGGGCCGGGGTCAGTTCGCTCGAAGGGCCGTCATAGACCACGCGGCCCTGGTGCAGGGCGACGACGCGCGGGCAGTAGCGCATGGCCATGTCGACCTGGTGCAGCGACACCACCACGGTGCTGCCGTCCTCGCGGTTGATGCGCGCGAGGATCTCCATCACC
>JALRLI010000004.1:0-29911 GCA_023254555.1 Microbacteriaceae bacterium | reverse complement strand
GAGGCGATCGGTTCGTCGGCCAGCACCACCTTGGCGCCTTGCACCAGGGTGCGGGCAATCGCGGCCCGCTGCTGCTGGCCGCCCGAGAGGGTCGAGGCGCGCTGGGCATGGCAATCGGCAATGCCCACGCGGGCGAGCGCATCGATGGCCAGGGCACGCTCCTGTGGGGTGAACCAGCGCGTCAAGCTGCGCCACCAGGGCATGTCGTGCAGGCGGCCGACCAGTACGTTCATGATCACCGGCAGGCGATCGACCAGGTTGAACTGCTGGAACACGAAGCCGACTTCGGAGCGTATCTGGCGGACGTCGCGCTGGATGCGGCCCTCACGCTGCACGCAGCGGCCGGAGACTTCGATCAGCGAACCCGGCGTGGACTCGCCCGCGGTCAACCCCGCCACATGGCGCAGCAAGGTGGACTTGCCGGAGCCGGAAGCGCCGATCAGCGCCACCATCTCGCCCTGGCGGATTTCCAGGTTGATGTTGTCGAGTGCCAGCTTGCCGCCGGCAAAGCGCTTGCTCAGCTGCTGGATGCGCAAGGCAGGAGTCATGGTCATGCTTCTCGTGAGTTATCTAGACAACTGTCAGTGTCGGACTGGCCTGTGACAGAGGTTTGAAGGTTCCGGGAAATTTCCGTGGCGGCTCAGAGCACGCGCCGACCCTCGCGCCAGACGGCGCGCACCACCGCGTGGTGATGGCCGTCCGCCACCTCGACTACCCGCACCTGGACCAGGTCGGCGCGCAGGCCCTGGGCCAGCTCGCCGCGGTCGCCCAGTCCGGCCGAGCGGGCCGGATTGCGGCTCACGGTCGCCACCGCCTGCGGCAGCGTCAGGTGGCCCTCGTCGACCAGCTGCAGGGCGGCCGACAGCAGGCTGCCGGGCACGTAGTCGCTCGAGAGGATGTCGAGCAGTCCCAGGCTCGCCAGGTGCGAGGCCGCCACATTGCCCGAATGCGAACCGCCGCGCACCACGTTCGGCCCGCCCATCACGGTGTACATGCCATGCTCGCGCGCGGCGCGCGCCGCCAGCTCGGTGGTGGGGAACTCGCACACGCTCACCCCCTCGTCGTGCGCTTGCAGCACATGGGCCAGGGTGGTGTCGTCGTGGCTGGCCAGGGCGATGCCGCGGCTCTGCGCATAGTCGACGAAATGCTGGCGATGGGGGCGCGAATAGCGTTGCTGCAAGTCGGCGGACTCGGCCACCTTGCGCTCGAACTTGTCCAGGCTCCAGCCCTTCTTGCCGGTGTAGTAGACGCGGGCGTGATCGATGTTCTCCCACTGGCGCTGGCCGGGGGTATGGTCCATCAGCGAAATCATGCGCACCATCGGGTGATCGACGAAGGGCGCGAACAGCTCGATGGTGTTGGGCGCCGGCAGCTCGCAGCGCACATGGAACAGGTGCTCGGCGCGCAGCAGCTCGCGCCGGCTGCAGTTCTCCAGCGTGCCGACGACGCCTTGCCAGCTGGTGCCGCGCAGGCTGTCGGGGTCGGCCTCGCCCACGCCCAGGGCGTCGAACACGGTGGTGATGCCGGCCGCCGCGATTTCGGCGTCGTGCGCCAGCAGCGCCGGCAGTTCGGCCCAGTGCACCTTGGGGCGTGGCATCAGGTGACGCTCGAAGTTGTCGGTGTGGATTTCGACCAGGCCGGGCAGCAGGTAGTCGCCCTGCAGGTCCACGGCTCCGGCGAGCATGGAGCTGCCGCTGTCGATCGATGCGATGCGTCCGTCGCGCACCAGCAGCGAGCCGGTCACGACTTCGTCGGCCAGCACCAGGCGGGCGTTGACGAAGGCCTGTTCGTTCCTGGGCCTGGCCTGGGTCAAGGCAGCCTCGGGCAGGTCACGGGGGGCGTTCATGCGGGTTCTCCTTCCAGGGGCGCTGGCTTGGCGCAAAAAGTTTCGGCTGGCGCCGGGTGGCGGAACATGGCTACCGGGACGCGGCGCGTGGCCACGGCATCGGCCACCACGCTGTCGTGGAAAATGCCCAGCAAGGCCGAGCCGCGCGTGCGCGCTTCATGGATCAGGTCGATCACGGTCTGGGTGTTGGCGGCGTCGAGAGAAGCCGTCGGCTCGTCGAGCAGCAGCGGCCTGGGCGCGGTTGTCGCCGTGATGAAGGCCCTGGGCCCCGAAAGGCGGCTACACCTGGCAGGGTTGCGCCCGGCCGTGGCCAAGGTGTTTCGCCTAACCCGTATGGATAGCGTCTTTACCATTCACGCAACCGTTGCCGATGCGCTGAAAAATGCAGCCTGACCCCACCCAAAGGCTGCGTATAGGCAAGACAGTATTCAGCCTGTCATTCACCGCCACGCCGCTAGCGGTGCGCCGTGGGTTGGTGGCATTTGAAACCTATCTTGCCGGCCTGCCCATCGCGCCAGAGCGGCGCGATAACATCTGCATTGTTCTGGCAGAGGCGCTCAAAATCAAAGAACTCGACGTCACCGTGGTCACTCGCGGCGCACACGTGATGAATTTGTTGGATGCCGAAACCGCCAACCTGACGACGATGGCACTCGAGCGCAACGGCGTCGCTGTGCGTGCGAATGTGAGCGCAACCGCGATTGAGCGGGGCCAAGACTTTGACACTGTGGTCTTAAGCGATGGCACCAGGCTCGACGCAGACCTCATCGTTTTAGCTATCGGCGTTGAGCCAGACACTGGCTTCGTTGAGGCTGCAGGTATCACAACCGAGCGCGGTGCAATTGTCATCGACGAGCACGGTCGCACAAGCGCTGACCACGTATGGGCAGCCGGTGACGCGGTAATCAGCACCGATGCGGTGACAGGCGCGAAGCATCCTGTGCCACTGGCATGGCCCGCAAACCGCACCGGCCGCCTGATTGCTGACGCAATTGCAGACCCGGCAACCGCTCGAAAGGTGCCAAATCCGCTGAGTACCGCGATTATTCGCATTTTCGATCAGACCGTGGCTCACACAGGCGCGAACCGCAAGGCACTTGATGCGGCTGGCATCAGGTACAAGTCGTTGCACCTGCACCCAGCGCACCACGCGGGCTACTACCCCGGTGCCCAGCAAATCCATATGCTGGTGCTGATTGACCCTGAAAACGGCAAGCTGCTTGGTGCCCAGGCTATTGGCGCCGAGGGCGTTGACAAGCGCATTGACGTGCTTGCCACTGCGATGCGAGCCGGGATGACCGTTGAAGACCTCATCGATCTCGACCTCAGCTACTCGCCTCCGTATGGGCAGGCCCGTGACCCGATCAACCTTGTCGGCTTGCTCGGTCAGAACGTGCTTCAAGGCACCATCAAACTCTGGTTCGTTGAAGATTTTGAAAACGCGATGGCAAAAACCCTGTTGCTTGACGTTCGAAGCGCCTTCGAGTTTGAGCGAGGCCATCTGCCCGGCGCGCTCAACGTGCCACACACCGAGCTACGGGATCGAATGGATGAGGTTCTCGAAGCAGCTGCAGGTCGCCCGGTTTCTGCCTACTGCTACTCGGGCGTTCGCTCCTATAACGCCTATCGTGTGCTGGCGGCTGCCGGGCTCGACGCAGCCACGCTCTCAGGCGGGCTGATGTCTCTGCAGGCTGCGGCACCCGAACTCGTGCTTGAGAAATAACTCAGCTACTCGCCCGAGACACGTTGCGCCGGTGGGGAGAACTTCTCCCCGAAGTTACATTCCGAGTATCTCTCGGGTGGCGAGAACATCAGCGTTCATCTGGGTGAGGAGCTCATCCACGCTCTCAAACGCCAGTGTTGGGCGGAGCATCTGCACGAAATCAACGCTCACCCGCTCGCCATAAAGAGCCAGTTCGTGGTCGAGTACGTAGACCTCAATTCGACTCTCACGTTCGCCTTCAAACGTTGGGTTCGTGCCAATCGAGATAGCCGATGGGAAGAACTTACCCGCGTGTAGCATCCAACCCGCATAGACACCATCGGCCGGCACAAAGCCGGCGACATCACCGGCCACGTTGGCGGTCGGAAACCCGAGTTCGCGGCCACGAGCATCGCCAGCAACGACTGTGCCGGTGACACGAGGATGGCGCCCCAGGAGCTCGGTCGCGTGAGTCACGTCACCCGCCTCAAGTGCGTGCCGAATCATCGTCGATGAAACCCTCGCACCCGCATCACCGATGACATCTTCAACGACCTCAACGACAAAGCCCAGCTCAGCGCCAAGCCTCCGTAACAACTCGGGGTTGCCTGCGCCGCCCTTGCCAAACCTGAAATCTGCTCCGACGATGACGTACCTCGCGTTGAGGTCGGCCGCCAGAATCTGTTTCACAAAGTACTCAGCATCGAGACTCGCAAAATCTTCATCGAACGGCACCATCACAGCCTCGTCAAGTCCGAGATCACTCAGAATTTCAAGACGCTGCTCAGGGCTCGAGAGCTCGCGCGGGCAGATATCTGGGCGAAAGAGTTGAAGCGGATGGTTTTCAAATGTGAAGACCACACTGGCAAGCTTGCGCTCAGCAGCAACAGTTTTCAACCTCTCGATGATTGCGAGGTGACCACGGTGCACGCCATCGAATTTGCCTATCGAGATAGCATTGCCCTTGCCTACGTGCTCTAATCGGCTGAGCTCGCGGGTGATTCGCATTTACTCGCTCACCCCTGCCCGACCACGACTATCTAACGAGAGCCACAGCAACCCAAGTATCGGCAGCAGCAATGGGATGAAGAGATACCCCATCCCGAAGTATGACCACACAGAGTTATGTGCGAACAGGCTCGGCACCACAAGGCTCAGTGTGCCAACCCCAAGCACGCCCACCAACTCGAAACTAATAGCCGCTTTCGCAACACGCCTTGCAGCCTCACCCTTCGAAACAAGCGCCGCGGTTGCGACAATGTACACCACCCCTGCGAGCGCCGAAAGCGAGTAGGCCAGCGGTGCCTCATCGAATTTCGCGATGATTTGGTAGACCGATCGAGCCGTTGCCGCCAATGCGAGGATTGCGTAGACAACCACGAGTACTCGACCGAGTCCGGTCACGGTTTCAGGTTTCAAAGCCACTACAGAATTCTACTGAGGCTAGGCGACCTGGATTGTCCAGATGAACAACATGCGATAGACCATAACCGCTACCGAGAGTGCCACAACCGAAAGCACCAGATTGCTCCATCTGCCACGATCAACCAGCGCCCAAAAAGCAGCTGCGAATGGCAGGAGTGCAGCCGAAATCAGGTACATCCAAAATTCAAGCGGATCACCGGTGGCGGTGTTTCCGAATGCCGGCGCGATTGCCGCAATGATGATCTGAACGATGAGCCCTATGCCGATGAGAATCGTGAGTCCGAGCGTGATGTCATTCGGGCCGGTTTTTCTGGCAAACTGCACGATACAGACAACTGCCGAAATGAGTGCAACCACAATCTGCACCCATGCGAACCACTCAATCATTCAGCACCACCCCTCGCAGCAGAACCCTCGTCAGACTCGTCGGTCGGAAAGTTCACGAGCACCTTCGTCTTCCCTTTCTTCACTGCAATCAAGCCGACCAGCCGGCCTTCGGGTGAGAGCGCGGCCAGCGCTTGCGTATCAGGCAAATCCACGAGCAGCTTTTTGCCGTGTTGCAGGTCTCTGGTCTCCTCTGAAGTGAGCACGAATTGCTCGAAAATCTTGCCTGCCGCTGCCGCTGGGTGAATCAGCGAGCGTTCCGGGTCGATCTGTTCAACATCCACCGCATCCGCAACGGTGAACGGGCCAATGCTTTCACGTCGCAGTTCGGTGAGGTGGCCACCTACGCCAAGAGCGCGTCCGAGATCACGAGCCAGCGCGCGAATATACGTACCCGAGCTGCAGGCCACTCGCACGTCGAGATCAATCACGGGCCTGCTCGCAGCGCCCACCAAATCGCGGCGAATCTCAAGCAGCTCAAACTCAGTGACGCTCACCGGGCGCTGTTTCAGCTCGACTTCTTCACCGGCTCGCACCCGGTCATAGGCGCGACGGCCATCAACTTTGATCGCACTCACCGCACTCGGTGATTGCAGAATGTCACCGGTCAGTTTCGACATTTCTGAATGGATGCGCTGCTCAGCAACCGCCAAAACCTTCTCCGGCTCAGCCGCCATCGTCACCTCACCCTCGCGGTCGTCGGTGACGGTTTCGGCTCCCAGCCGAATTGTGGCGGTGTACACCTTCGGTAGACCCACGAGGTAGGTGAGTAAGCGCGTGCTACTGCCAACACCCAGCAGCAGAAGACCAGTGGCCATCGGGTCGAGTGTGCCCGCATGGCCGACCTTGCGAGTGCCCATCGCGCGACGGGTTTTGGCAACCACGTCATGACTTGTCCACCCCTCGGCTTTATCGATGAGCAGGATGCCGGTTGGTGCCATGTTTCAAGCCTACGCGAGCTTTGGTTGAAGCGTAGTGCGCGCCTCTAGACTGTGGCTGTGCCAGATTCTGCAATAAGCCGAGTGGATGCGCATCAGCTCGCAAACCGAATCGTGGAATGGTACGCATCCAACCAGCGTGACCTACCGTGGCGTCGTGAGGGGTTCACGCCCTGGGGTCAGCTCGTTGCCGAATTCATGCTGCAGCAAACACAGGTCGACCGCGTCGTGCCAAAACTGCAGGAGTGGCTTCAGCGTTGGCCAACTCCGGCCGATCTCGCCGCAGACTCCCCCGCCGAGGCAATTCGAATGTGGGATCGGCTCGGCTATCCCCGCCGGGCACTGTGGTTGCACCGGGCTGCGGTTGAAATCACTGAGCGTTTTGGCGGTGAGGTGCCCCACGACGTTGAACATCTGCTCACACTCACCGGAGTGGGTGACTACACCGCTCGTGCTATCGCAGTCTTCGCGTACGGATTGCGTCACCCAGTGGTTGACACGAACACCCGTCGTGTTCTCGCTCGCGCCATCACTGGCCTCAGCGCCGCCGCTGCGCCGAACACGGTTCGCGATCTTACCGAGATGGATACCCTACTGCCGCTTGATCTGCACGAATCCGTGCAGTTCAACGCCGGCATGATGGAGCTTGGTGCAATCGTGTGCACAGCGAACAAGCCGCTGTGCGATTCTTGCCCGATTGCTGACCTTTGTGCGTGGGCAGCGGCAGGCTTCCCGGAGAACGCAGCGAAGGCTCGGCCGAAGCAGAAGAGTTTTGAGGGCAGTGATCGTCAAGCCCGCGGCATGATGTTGGCTCTGCTTCGTGAGCGAGGCGGAGCCAGCACCGCACAGCTCTGCTCCCTTATCGCGGAGCCGGCGCAGGCTGAACGAGCACTGCTGTCACTCGAGCGCGACGGGCTCATCGTGAAGACACATGCCGATGAGTGGCGTTTGCCTCTCTAAATGAGCAACTTTGTCGCGCTAGTCTTCGTCTTCGTCGGCCTCACGTGGCTTCACGTACGGGTCGGCCTCACCTGCGAACGATGCACCCTCAGCCAGAGCTTTCGCTTCGGCATCCCGTGTCTGCGCTTCGCGCAACAGCTCATCGATGTGCTGAGCGTTTTCGGGAATTGCATCCGCGTGAAACTCAAGCGAAGGCGTCAGGCGAATCTTGAGGTGCTTACCCACCTCGCTGCGCAACATACCGGTGGCCGCTTTCAAGGCGGCAGCGCTGTCGGCGCGCTCTTCGTCAGTGCCGTACACCGTGTAGAACACGTCGGCGTGCTGCAGGTCTCCGGTGACCCGCACATCGGTAATCGTTACAAAACCGAGGCGGGGGTCACCCAAACCTTTTTCTAACCGAGTGGCAATAATCTGCTGAATTCTCTCAGCAATTTTGCCCGCGCGTGGACTCGTCATTAGTCGCGTGGCTTCTCGACGAGCTCAGTGGTTTCGATCTCGTCGCCAACCTGAATGTCGTTGTATTTGCCGAGGCCAATACCACACTCGAAGTCGGTCTTAACCTCGGTGACGTCATCCTTGAAGCGACGCAGCGACTCGATTGCGAGGCCATCTGCGAGCACAACACCGTCGCGAATAACGCGAGCTTTTGCGTTTCTCGTGATGGTGCCCGAGCGAACGATAACACCGGCGATGTTGCCAAACTTCGACGAGCGGAACACCTCGCGAATCTCGGCCACACCCGACTGAACCTCTTCGTACTCTGGTTTGAGCATGCCCTTGAGCGACTGTTCGATGTCGTCGAGAGCGTTGTATATAACCGAGTAGAAGCGAATATCGACGCCCTCGCGCGCAGCTCGCTCGCGTGCCTTGGTATCTGGACGTACGTTGAAGCCGATGATAATCGCGTTGTCGATTGTCGCCAGGTTGACATCGCTTTCAGTAATCGCACCAACACCACGGTGAATAATGCGCAGCTGTACCGACTCGTCAACCTCGATCTTGAGCAGCGACTCTTCGAGTGCCTCAACAGCACCAGATACGTCACCCTTGATGATGAGGTTGAGCGATTCAACCTTGCCCTCTTCGAGAGCCTTGGTGAACTCTTCGAGGCTGATGCGCTTGCGAGCCTTCGCGAGCATCGCGTTACGCTCAACAGCCTCACGCTTCTCAGCGATCTGGCGTGCAGTGCGATCTTCATCGGTCACGATGAAGGTATCACCAGCGCGTGGAACCGAGCTCAGACCCTGCACCTGAACCGGACGCGAAGGACCCGCTGCCTCAACGACATCGCCGTTCTCATCGAGCATGGCGCGAACACGACCGTAGGCGGTACCCGCAACGATTGCGTCTCCGACGCGAAGCGTTCCTGACTGAATCAGCACGGTTGCAACTGAACCACGACCCTTGTCGAGGTGCGCTTCGATGGCAACGCCACGAGCATCCTTATTAGGATTCGCGCGCAGGTCGAGGCCCGCGTCTGCTGTAAGCAGCACTGCGTCAAGCAGCTCTGTGATACCGATGTTGCTCTTCGCTGACACGTCAACGAACATCACGTCTCCGCCGTACTCTTCAGCAACGAGGTTGTACTCAGTGAGCTGCTGACGAACCTTGGCAGGATTCGCATCTTCTTTGTCGATCTTGTTCACGGCGACCACGATTGGCACACCAGCAGCCTGTGCGTGGTTCAGCGCTTCAATCGTCTGCGGCATGATGCCGTCGTCTGCAGCAACCACCAGAATCGCAATGTCGGTGACCTGAGCACCACGGGCACGCATCGCAGTAAACGCTTCGTGACCCGGGGTATCGATGAAGGTAATCGCACGCTCAATACCATCGTGCATCGCGTGTACCTGGTAGGCACCAATGTGCTGGGTAATGCCGCCGTGCTCATGCGAGATGACGTCTGCGTTACGAATCGCGTCGAGCAGTCGGGTTTTACCGTGGTCAACGTGACCCATCACGGTGACCACTGGCGGACGTGCTTCGAGCAGCGCCTCGTCTTCGTCTTCGAGTTCACCCTCGAGATTGATGTCGAAGCCTTCGAGCAGCTCGCGATCCTCGTCTTCTGGCGAAACCATTTGAATCTTGTAGCCAAGCTCGTCGCCGAGAATTTCGAAGGTAGCCTCGTCGAGCGACTCGGTTGCAGTGGCCATTTCACCTAAGTGGAAGAGCACTGTTACCAGGTTTGCTGCACTGGCATCAATCTTGTCTGCAAAGTCTGAAATCGAGGCACCACGGCGAAGACGGATAATCGTGCTGCCGTCACCGCGAGGAACAGTTACACCACCAAGCGATGGCGCTTCGCGCAACTCGAACTCTGCGCGCTTCGCCCGCTTCGACTTACGTGCCTTGCTCTTTGAGCCTCCCTTACCGAACGCTCCGGCAGTGCCGCCACCTGGGCCGCGTCCGCGTCCGCCACCACCTGGGCGTCCGCCTGGGCCACCCGGGCCGCCGCCAAAACCGCCCGGACCTGCACCTGGTGCGCCAGCTGGACGACCACCTGGGCCACCGAATCCTGGGCGACCCTGTGCACCCTGTCCGCCAAATCCTGGGCGACCACCTGGGCCACCACGCCCTGGAGCCCCTGCGCCGGCTGGGCGAGGAGCGCCGGGACGGAATCCTTGGCCGTCATTACGCGGTGGGCGAGGGATGCCGCCTGGTGTTGGCCGGCCCATGCCCTGTGCTGATGCGAATGGATTGTTGCCTGGGCGCGGGATACCACCTGGCGCTGGCTTTTTCTCAGCGGCTGGTTTTGCGGGCGCATCTTCGGCTGCTGGAGCGGCTGGCGCCTCTGGTGTTGTGTCTGCGGTTGGCGCGGGAGCAGCGGGTGCTGCTTTTTCTTCGGCGGGCGCAGCCTTGGCAGCCGGTTGAGCCGGGGCTTTTGCTGGTGCCTTTGCAGGCGCTTTTTCTTCGGCAGCCGCCGGCTTGTGCCCGTCAGCCTCAAGTGCCGCTCGCAGCTTTCTCGCTACGGGCGGGGCAATGCTAGATGAAGCAGCCTTGACGAACTCGCCAATTTCTTCGAGTTTCGCAAGAGCTATCTTGCTGTCGATGCCGAACTCAGCAGCGACTTCGTGTACGCGTGGGTTAGCCACATTTCTCCTGTCTTGGATTCTCACCCAGACAGGCGAGAACCTTTAGTTGCGGACGGGTCTCATTTCGAGCCGCTCATTATTTGTCCATCAGCCAATCAGCCTGTTCTCTCAATTTTGAGGTTTCGATTTCTTTCGAAACCCGCAGTGCTCGCCCGATTGCTCGGCGATTCACTGCTTTGTCTAAACACGTTTGCGATGCGTGTAACCAAGCTCCCCTCCCTGGCAAAGTCTTACTCGAGTCAATTTCAACTCGGTTTTCGACTCGCACGAGGCGGATGAGTTCGGCACGCGGGGCTTGAGCCCTGCATCCAATACACGTTCGGATTGCTTCCATCGTACCAGCTCTTAGGGTGCTGAATTACTTAGGCATCCATCACTGAGTCAGGCTGGATATCGATCTTTGCTCCGGTGAGCTTGGCAGCGAGTCTGGCATTCTGGCCCTCTTTGCCAATCGCGAGCGATAGCTGAAAGTCGGGCACGAGTGCGCGAACCTGCTTCTGCTCAGCATCGAGCGTGAACGCGCTCGAGACGCGAGCGGGCGACAGTGCGCTGGCCACAAAGGTGGGCAGGTCTGGCGAGTAGTCAACGATGTCAATCTTCTCTTCGTTCAACTCTGCGCTCACCGCACGAACCCGGCGCCCAAGCTCGCCAATGCAGGTGCCCTTGGCGTTGATGGCAGGATCATTCGCTTTGACGGCAATCTTTGTGCGATGACCGGCCTCACGGGCAATCGAAACGATCTCAACGACGCCGCTCGCAATTTCAGGAACCTCGAGCGCAAAGAGCTTACGAACGAGGCCCGGATGGGTGCGCGAAACCACGACGTGTGGGCCCTTCAGGCCGCGAGAAACATTGGTGACATAGACACGGATGCGCGATCCATGTGCGTAGTCTTCACCGGGAACCTGCTCCTCAGGAGGCAAAATCGCCTCTACAGCCCCTAAATCAACGTGCACCATGCGCGGGTTTGGACCCTGCTGCACGATGCCGGAAACGATGTCGCCTTCTTTGCCGCGGAATTCACCAAGTACCGCGTCGTCTTGAATGTCTCGAAGGCGCTGATTGATGACCTGCTTTGCCGCACTCGCCGCGATGCGTCCAAACTCTTCGGTTTTTTCTTCAACCGATTCACCGAGAAGGTTGCCTTCTTCGTCATATTCAGGAATGTAGAGCGTGATGTGGCCGGTTTTGCGATCAAGCTCAACGCGCACCACGGGGTGATCGCCAGGCTTGTGCGACTCATGCTGATTCGTGTGTTTCAGGTAGGCGGTATGCACGGCTTGCTCGATAATCGCGGCGAGTTCTTCGAACGGAATCTCTTTTTCGCGCTCCATCGTGCGCAGAATGCTGAGGTCAATGTCCATTACGGCCTCCTATTGAGTTGATATTCATTTAGTTATTCAGCTGACGGCAGCGCGCTGAATGCGGCTCGCCGTGAACCACAAGGCTACCCGAAAGAGTTTTAGCGCGAAAGTGCGCTGCCGAGCTCGGCAATCGCAACCTTGTCGCGGGTGCCGGATGCCCGGTCCCAGACCTCTGCGAATCCATCGACGGCATCGCGGCCGATGACAACCACACGTGGAATGCCAATCAGCTCAGCATCGCCAAATTTCACCCCGGGTGAAACTTTCGGGCGGTCGTCGAACAGCACATCGAAGCCCGACTCTTCAAGTTCGGCAGCTACGGTCTCTGCGATCTCAAAAATCGCCTCGTCTTTACCCGTCGCAACGAGGTGCACGTCAAACGGTGCAATCGCTGCCGGCCAAGCGAGACCTTTTTCGTCGTGGTGCAGTTCGGCGAGCACAGCCAAGATGCGGGTGACGCCGATTCCGTACGAGCCCATGGTGACGGTGACAAGCTTGCCATTTTCGTCGAGTACCTGAAGCCCGAGTGCTTCTGCATACTTGCGACCGAGCTGAAAAACATGCCCGATTTCCATGCCACGAGCGGTCTCGATTGGCCCGGAGCCGTCTGGTGCGGGGTCTCCGTCACGAACATCAGCCACATCGGCATTGCCATCCGCGATAAAGTCGCGTCCAGCCACAAGACCAATGACATGCTTGCCCTCAACATTTGCGCCGGTGACCCATGAGGTACCGTCCGCCACTCGGGGATCAACCAAAAAGCGGATTCCTGAGCGTGAGTCAGATCCCAAAACCGCGCCGGTCTCAGACCACGGTCCGATGTAGCCCTTCACCAGAGCAGTGTTCTTGGCGAAGTCTTCTGCACTCGCGGGCTCGACTTCACATCCAGGAAACGCAACTTCGAGCCGCTTCGCATCAGCCTCGCGATCTCCAGGAATCGCAATCACCACCAGCTCGCGAGTTTTATCAGGATGCACAACAGCCAGTACCACGTTCTTCAGCGTGTCGGCGGCTGCCCAGTCACGACCATCCGTTCTCGGGTGGTTCGCATTCAGTGAGGCAACCAGAGTCTCAATTGTTGGGGTGTCTGGTGTGTCTACAACAATGGCTGCGGGCGCGTCGTCGTATAGCACTGGCGCAGAAGCGGGTGTGACGTACGCTTCGACGTTGGCGGCGTATCCGCCGGCAGAACGAACAAAGGTATCTTCGCCGATTGGGGTGGGCAGCAAGAATTCTTCACTTCTCGAGCCGCCCATCGCGCCGGCATCAGCTTTGACGATTACATACTCAAGGCCGAGGCGCGTAAAGATGCGCTCGTAGGCGTCGCGTTGAGCCTGATAGCTCGCAGCAAGTCCCTCGTCAGTGGCATCGAACGAGTAGGCGTCTTTCATCGTGAACTCGCGACCGCGCAGCAGTCCGGCACGCGGCCGAGCCTCATCACGGTACTTATCCTGAATCTGATAAATCGTGAGCGGCAGGTCTTTGTATGACGAGTAGAGATCTTTCACCATCAGGGTGAACGGTTCTTCATGCGTGGGGGCCAGCAAGTAGTCGGCACCATGGCGGTCTTTCAGGCGAAAGAGCGCGTCGCCGTATTCGTCCCAGCGACCGGTTTCTTCGTATGGTTCACGCGGCAGGAGTGCCGGAAAGTGGACCTCATGTGCCCCGGCGGCCGTCATTTCTTCACGGATGATGCGCTCAAGCCGCTCTTTCACGCGAAGCCCCAGCGGGAGCCAGGCAAAGACACCCGGCGCCTGACGTCGAATGTAACCGGCCCGAACAAGCAGTTTGTGGCTGGCTACTTCAGCGTCAGCAGGGTCTTCTCGAAGCGTGCGAAGAAAGTAATTGCTGAGACGTGTAAGCACGCCCTCTATCGTATCGCGCCGGGGTGCTCATCACGGTGCGTGAGTCTGCAGCAGGCGCTGGCAGCGCCTAACTGTAAGCGACTAGCTGCCTGCGACGGTGACCGTTGGTTCGCCTGATTCGCCGGCAGGCATTTCGGCGGCTATGCGATTCGCCTCTTCAATCAGCGTCGCAACGATTTCTGACTCGGGCACTGTCTTGATGACCTCACCCTTCACGAAAATCTGTCCTTTGCCGTTTCCGCTGGCAACGCCAAGATCAGCCTCACGCGCTTCGCCGGGCCCGTTCACGACGCATCCCATCACGGCTACGCGAAGCGGAACGCTCATACCCTCGAGACCCTTGGTGACCTCTTCTGCCAGGGTATAGACATCAACCTGAGCGCGACCGCAGCTCGGGCAGGAAACAATCTCGAGTTTGCGTTCGCGCAAATTCAGCGACTGCAAAATTTGAAGGCCAACCTTCACCTCTTCTACCGGCGGAGCCGAAAGTGACACACGAATCGTGTCTCCAATTCCTTCACCGAGCAAAATACCGAAGGCGGTCGCTGACTTTATGGTGCCCTGAAAGGCTGGGCCGGCCTCGGTGACTCCGAGGTGCAACGGCCAGTCACCGCGCTCGGCTAGCAGTCGGTAGGCCTTGACCATGACAACCGGGTCGTTGTGCTTTACCGAAATCTTGAAGTCGTGAAAATCGTGTTCCTCAAAGAGCGAGGCTTCCCAAACAGCACTCTCAACTAACGCCTCGGGTGTGGCCTTTCCATACTTCTCGAGAAGGCGTGGGTCGAGTGAACCCGCATTCACACCAATACGGATGCTCACACCAGCCGCCTTCGCGCGCTTTGCAATCTCGCCGACCTGGTCATCGAACTTACGAATGTTGCCGGGGTTGACTCGCACTGCTGCGCATCCTGCGTCAATTGCCGCGAACACGTAGTTCGGCTGGAAGTGGATATCAGCAATGACCGGAATTTGGCTCTTCATCGCGATGATTGGCAGTGCCTCGGCATCGTCACGGCTCGGGCAGGCGACACGCACGATGTCGCAGCCAGCCGCGGTGAGCTCGGCAATCTGCTGCAGAGTGGCATTGATATCGGTGGTGGGAGTGGTGGTCATCGACTGCACACTCACGGGGGCGTCGCCGCCGACTTTGATCGAACCAACACTGATCTGACGAGACTTGCGACGAGGTGCCAAAACTTCTGGCACCTTCGGCATTCCGAGATTTATTGCACCCACGAGATAAAGCCTATCCCTGCTCAGCTGAACAGATTACCTGTCCGCTCCGAGTACCTTGCAGCCGAGAACACCCAGTAACACAAATCACCTAACCGAACAGATTGATTGGTTTGACGATGTCAGCGTAAATGAGCAACAGACTCATACCTCCGAAGATGGCGATGACCGCGTAGGTGATGGGCACGAGCTTCGCTGCGTTCACCGGACCCGGGTCAGGTTTACGGAACAGCTTCGCAAGGCCGCGCCGAATTGACTCGTATACCGCAGCAAGCATATGGCCGCCGTCGAGCGGCATCAGCGGAATCAAGTTGAAGACAAACAGTGCCACATTCAATGATGCAAGCATGCCAATCAGCATTTGTGCCTTCGCAACCGCAGGCACGGTGTCAGCAGCGGCAACCTCACCGGCAACTCGACCAACGCCGAGCACGCTGATGGGTCCGTTTACGTCGCGCTCCTCACTTCCGAATGCCGCCTGAGCAATCTCAACCATGCGCTGGGGCAGGTGCAAAATCATGTTGAAGACCTGTGAGACGTTTTCACCCACCGCTGGGAGAACTGCGGAGGCCGGAGCAGGTACGTTCTCGACCGCGGGCGTCAGACCGATCATCCATGCCTCTTCGGTGACCGGGGCGCCGCTGGCATCGACTTCTACTTTGCCGGCGTCATCTGTCACATACCGCTCCATACTCGCGGGAGTGGCGGTCAGAGTGTGTTCAGCTCCGTCGTTTATAACCGAAATCTCGATCTGCTTCCCAGCAGAAGCGTTGATGGCTGATTGAACCTGACTCCACTCAGAAACGGGTTGACCATCGATGGCAACAATCGTGTCACCGGCTTCAAGACCGGCTGCCATCGCCGGAGACGGTGTGGCAGCGGGGTCGCACTCGGTTTGGCTCGCGCCGGCAGACACCAGGCACTCACTCACCGCAGAAATCTTGGTGGTGTACTGGGGCATTCCGAAGCCCATCAGCAGAATCGCATAGAAAACCACGGCAAGCACAAGATTCATGAACGGGCCACCGAACATAACGGTAAGTTTCTGCCAGGTCTTGAGCCTGAAGAAGGAGCGTTTCTCGTCGATTGGCTCACTCGTCGGCTCTGTCTGCGCTTCCTGCTCGTCTTTGAAGGCGTCAGCGTACATGCCCTGCATCGAAACATATCCCCCAAGTGGAATAAGTTTGACGCCGTACTCAGTCTCACCCCGCTTGACCGACCAGATGCGTTTACCGAAGCCGATGAAAAACTGGCTCACCTTGACGCCGAACAGTTTGGCTGGAACGAAGTGGCCGAGCTCGTGCAGCCCAATAGACAGGGCAAGACCAATCACGATGACGAGTACGCCAACGAGGTACGCCCAGAAAGTTTCCATCACCTGATGCTACAAACTGACGCTGACAAAACCCTGTTACCGCAACGAGAGCCGCGCCAGCAAAATTAGCTCAGCAGCTCGTCAGCAGTTCGCCGAGCCCACGCCTCGGCTTCGGTGAGCGCGGCACGGCTCAGCTGACCCGAGGGAGCATCATGCGCATCCACCACCCGCTCGACAATTTCAACAATCTGATCGAAGCGAATCTTGCCATCGTGAAATGCATCGACAGCTTGCTCGTTCGCCGCGTTGAAGACAGCGGGATAGGTGCCATGCGCGGAGCCAACTTTTTTCGCAAGGGCAACGGCACCGAAGACCGACTCATCAAGAGGCTCGAATGTCCACGATGCCGGCTTCGACCAGTCAAGAGGAGTAGTCACCCGCGGCACACGATTCGGCCAGTCAAGACCGAGCGCGATCGGCAACTTCATGTCTGGGATTGAAGCCTGAGCAATCGTCGAGCCATCAAGGTACTCGACCATCGAGTGCACCATCGACTGTGGATGCACAACCACATCAATCTGCTCGTAGGGCACCTCAAACAACAGGTGTGCCTCAATTACCTCGAGTCCTTTATTCACCAGCGTGGCGGAGTTGGTGGTCACCACCCGACCCATGTCCCAGGTGGGATGCGCAAGCGCCTGTGCCGGCGTGACCTGCATTAACTGCTCGCGGCTGAAGCCTCGAAACGGACCACCCGAGGCGGTCAGCACTAGCCTGCGCACCTCGGCGCGGGAACCCGAGGTGAGTGACTGGGCAATCGCAGAATGCTCCGAGTCAACCGGCACAATCTGACCCGGCGTTGCGATTCGCGTGACCAGATCTCCGCCAACAATGAGTGACTCTTTATTTGCGAGTGCCAAGGTTTTGCCGGTTTCGAGCGCAGCCAATGTGGGGCCCAGCCCGACCGAACCGGTGATTCCGTTCAGAACCACATCGGCGTCGACCGAACGTACGAGTTCCTCGGCTCGCTCAGCACCGAGTGCAAGGTGCTCGACCCCAAACTCGGTCGCCTGTTCTCGCAGGCGCGCCTCCTTACTCCCGGTGGCGAGACCAACAACCTCGAAGCGGTCGCGGTTCTCGCGAATTACCTCAAGTGCCTGCTCACCGATTGAGCCGGTGCTGCCGAGAATTACAACTTTGCGCATGTGGTTCCCGACATTTTCTGTTCAGCGATTCACTACTTGGCTGCTGGGAGGGTGCCCAGTATGTCGATTACGAAGACCAGCACGTCTGTGCCCTGAATCTGTGCTGAGGCGCTTCCGGCCTCACCGTATCCCTCGGCGGGTGGAATAATCGCTACCACCTGCGAGCCCACTTTCTGACCGACAAGCGCTTTCTTGAACCCAGAAACTACGCCCTCGGTGTTGAACGAGATTGGAAAGCGCGAATCGTAGCTCTGGTCGAAAACTTCGCCGGTACGCCAGTTTGTGCCCTGGTAGTTCACAACTACGTCAGAGCCTTCTTTCACAACCTCTCCATCGCCTTCGATAGTGTTCGCGATCATCAGCTCACTGGGTGGACCGCCCGCGGGCAGCGTGATCACTGGCACACCGTCTTCACCAATCTTCAGGGTCGGAAATCCTGCTGGCAGCGTTTTTTCAGCGCCCGAAGCAGTCGCCTGAGTGGCAAGCACGATGTCGTCTACCAGGATGATCGGATCAGTGTCTTTCATGCCCGCCTGCGCAGCGACGCCCTCACCGAAGACGGTGACGATGTCGGAGAGCAGCACCGAGCGCTCACCGACACCGGTGGTGCTCACGACTTCACGCATCCACTCAGGGTCACTGTCTTCGGTTTTTACCGGGAGAACTTGGTTTTGTGAAACAAGAGTCTCACCTGTAGTGGCGTTGAAAACCGTGCGGTGTGACACAACAAAAGGTGCCTCGGTCTCTGGCTTGCTCCCGTGTTCAACCACGAGAAGATTCGAACCGCCTGAAGCGGGAATACCCGACTTGATGGTAACGGTTTCGCCGAACTTACCCGAGATTTTGATGTCTGGCGCTGATGAGCATCCTGTTAATAGAGTCGCAACAAGAGCCAGAACGGGCAAGCCCGCAACGATTTTCTTCATACAGACGATGCTAGTTGTCGAGGTCGTTCATTACTGGGAATTCACCCGATGGTCGCTCACCCTCGTCATAGACAGACGAGGGTGCGCCGATGATGAGTGGGTCTGGCGTGCCAACCACGTGCTTATCTTTGCCCGCGTACTTGAACTGCGAAAGCACCCAGCGCATGGCCTCGAGGCGTGCGCGCTTTTTGTCATTCGATTTCACAACAGTCCATGGTGCATGGGGCTGGTCGGTGTAAAAGAACATCGCTTCTTTTGCCTTGGTGTAGGCCTCCCACTTGTCGAGGCTGGCAAGGTCTGTCGGCGACAGCTTCCACTGCTTCACCGGGTCGGTGCCGCGCGAAACAAACCTGCTGTGTTGCTCAGCCTCGCCCACTGAGAACCAGAACTTAATGAGGTGTACACCGGAGTTCACCAGCATCCGTTCAAATTCCGGGGTTGCCCGCATGAACTCGTGGTACTGAGCGGGGGTGCAGTAGCCCATCACTCGCTCAACCCCGGCCCGGTTATACCAAGAGCGGTCCATCAATACGATCTCGCCGGCGGAGGGCATGTGCTCGACGTAGCGCTGAAAGTACCACTGCGAAGACTCGCGCTCGGTTGGCTTCTCAAGTGCAACTACTCGCGCGCCACGGGGGTTCATGTGCTCAGTGAAGCGTTTAATCGCGCCGCCCTTACCCGCCGCATCGCGGCCTTCGAAGATAATCACGATCTTCTCGCCATGCTCTTTTACCCACGCTTGAAGCTTCAGAAGCTCAATCTGTAGCAGGTGCTTCTGGTGCTCGTACTTGGAGGTTGAAATCTTCTTGTCGTAGGGGTAGCCAATCTTCCAGGCGTTATCAACCGGTTTCTTCGAGTCTGGAGTCATCGAGCGACGAAGCTCGCCAATCTCATCAATCTCGGGGGTTACATCTACCTGGTCAAGCTCAGCAGCAACAAATTCGACTTCTTCTTCACTCATACACTTAACGCTACTCCTGCGCGGTGTCAGGTGCGATTCGAGGGCTCAGTTGTTTCGAGGCGAGCACCATCATCGCCACCAGTAAAACCAGACCGAGTGCATCAAGCCCAATATAGAGGTAGTGCAAGAATGACTCTCCAGGGTCACCCCCGGCAACAATAATGTCTGAGCGCGCGTTCAAGAATGGGCGCACTGCGAAAATTTTTACCAGCGTCACGAGCCAGATTACGGCGAGCACGTTCAGCAAGTTTCGGGATGCCCTCGGCCAGAGCATCACAACCGTAGTGCCAATCATTAGCGTGATTTCAGCGATATTGAGGGCGGTGAAAACGAGCCGACCTATTCCGAGACCAAGAGGGATAGTGATTCCTGGTGCCTGAAACTTCAATGGTGCTTCGATGAATGAGATGGCGATCACCATGCCGAACCAGATGCTCGGCAGGATGACGCGCAGCAGAGCTGCGGCGTGGTGGGTTTTTGCGCTCATTATTCCCCTCGTAAAACGCTGACGAAAGTTGGTACTTAGTGTTTTTGTGCGAGCACGGCTGCGTAGAGATCTCGAGCACTCAAACCCGTGAGCGCAGCCACGTCACGCGTCGCATCTTTCAAACGAGTGCCACTCTCAACCGCCTGGTTCACGAGTGTGACCGCATCGTCTAGGTTCGCTTTTTGCTCACGCGCCCCTGCAACAACAATAACAGTTTCGCCGCGCACGCCTTCTGCAGCCCAGTTGGCGAGTTCAGCCAAGGAGCCTCGCTTCGTCTGTTCAAACTTCTTCGTCAGCTCTCGAGAAACTGATGCCTCACGCTCTTCGCCGAACTGCTCGGCCATTATCTCCAGTGAGGCGTGCAACCTATTGGCTGATTCGAAGAACACCATGGTGCGATTTTCTACTGCGAGTTTTTGGAGCGATCCCTTGAGTTCGCCTGCTTTTCGCGGTAAAAAGCCCTCGAAACTGAACCGGTCGGTGGGTAATCCTGAAACCGCGAGCGCTGCCAACACCGCAGATGGCCCTGGTATTACTGTCACTTCAACACCTGCGGTAACCGCAGCCCGCACGAGTGCGAAGCCGGGATCTGAAACTGTGGGCATCCCTGCGTCGCTGACCAGCAGAACGTCTTCATCCAGGGCGCGCGATGCGAGCGACTCGGCGCGTGCTCGCTCGTTGTGCTCGTGCAGACTGATGAGTTCAGGCTTGTTCTGCACCCCGAGCAGTTTCATCAACTGCGCCGTGTTTCGGGTGTCTTCGGCCGCGACGACCGACGACGTTTCGAAGGCTTCAATGAGGCGCGGTGAGGCGTCACCGAGATTTCCAATCGGGGTAGCGGCGATGACAATCACGCTTCTCACTCTAGCCATTTAGAGTTGAGAGATGCCCAGCCACCGTCAACACCGTGCCTCGAGTATCAGTGTCATCATCAGCTGGCTGGGGTCACATTCTTGGATTGTGTACACACTCGTGCTGTTCGTGGCCGCCGCGATTCGCTTCTATGATCTCGGCCAACCAACCACACTGGTTTTTGACGAGGTCTACTACGTTCGTGATGCTGCCGCGCAGATGGTGTTCGGCTATCCCACTCAGTGGCCCGAAGATCTTGAGTATGCGTTCGGCCCAGATGAGCTGGCTCGTATGGGCGACCAAGCCTCTTTCGCCGTGCATCCACCCCTCGGTAAATGGTTGATTGCGATTGGCCTCGCGCTCTTCGGCGCAGACAATGGCTGGGGCTGGCGTTTCTCGGCAGCACTGTTTGGCACTGGCACTGTGGCGCTGCTGATGGTGCTCACCAATAGGCTTACCCGATCGATGTGGGTTACGGCGCTGGCCGGTGGGCTGCTCGCAATCGAGGGCGTATCCGCGGTGATGTCACGCGTCAGCTTGCTCGACGGCTTCTTGGCCTTCTTCGCCCTCGCGGGAGTGCTTTTCGTGGTTCTCGATCACGAGTGGGTGCTCTCGAGGCTGAGCGATACGAGCGTCGCCGCAAAACGTGTGCTCTGGTGGCGACCCTGGCTTCTTGCCGCCGCTCTCGCGTTTGGATCCGCTGCCTCGGTGAAGTGGTCTGGTTTTTACTTCGTTGCGATTTTCGGGGTTTTCATCGTCATACGAGACGCTGTTGTGCGCAAACGACTCGCCCGATTGCACTGGATGCGCGACACCGCGCTGCTACAAACCCCCGTCACCCTGCTCCTCACTCTTCCTGTGGTCATCGCAACCTATCTTGCGAGCTGGGCTGGTTGGATTTTCACGGCTGCCGGCTGGAATCGACAGTGGAGCGAAGCGTTTCAAAAAACTGGCATCGAGGCCCTACTCCCTGACTGGCTGCACAATCTCTGGCAGTACCACGTGGCGATGTACACCTGGCACAGCACACTGCAGGCCCCGCATCCGTATCTCGCCCATCCACTGACCTGGCCACTCGCCATTCGACCAACGAGCATGTTCTTCGAGAGCGCCAAACTCGGCGAGAAGGGATGCGCGTTCAGTGAGTGCGCCTGGGCAATCACACCCATCCCCAATGTCTTGATCTGGTGGGGAGGAATCGCCGCACTCGTCTGGCTGACTGTGCTGGTGGTCAGACGTGCCCTCGGCAAACGAACACTGCTCACTGCGCCGCGCTCGCCACTCTTCGGGCGAGCCGCAGCCTTCACACTGGTGGCGTTCGCCGCCGGTTACCTACCATGGCTTGTCACCTTCGGCCGCACCGCAGTGTTTCAGTTCTACACCGTTGTTTTCGCGCCCTACGTGGTGCTCGCGTTAGCGCTCGCGCTCTGGCAGCTGATTGTGGTTGGCAACACGAAGGATGCCCAGACCGCGCAATCGAGACGACGAGTTATGACGGTCTTCCTGATTGCCGCGGTGCTGCTGAGTGCATTCTTCTTGCCGCTCTGGCTCGGCACCCAAACACCGATGTGGTTCTGGAACATCCATATGTGGATGCCCAGCTGGCGATAGATGCTGCTAGCTAAGCCACAGCTGGCTGATGTCAATGTCTTGCTGCAAGACACGAGCCGCAGCTCTGTGCCCTGACATCATCGCTGCGGTGACTGTTGCCGGGTCATCTTGCCAGGTGGCTTCACCGGCGATATGCAGCACACCGCCTATTGGCGCGCAGAGGTCGGCGTAGGCAGAGGTATCAGAACCCACCTTGAGATAGGAGTACGAGCCGCGCGCCAGATCATCTTCTTTCCAGTTGGTGCGGTGAACAGTGTGTGGCGTGACCACTGCATCGCCATAAATTTCTCTCAGTGATGAAAGCACCAAATCGGTCACCTCTGCATCTGACAGAGGTCGAGTTGCGATGGCACAGGGGCCAGCAGCAAATGTGAGCAGCGTTGGTGTGCCGTGCAGGTTGCTGAGGTCGTACCAAGAATGCCACCAATCCCCCGCTGGGCCCTGTCTGCGGATGGCATACACTCCCTCATCCCAGAACCTGGTGTCAAAGCGAAGAATGATTTTCTCAAAATCATTCATCTGAAAGCTTGCGAGGGCTCTGCCAAACTCTTTCGGAGGCTCAGGCTCAATCACAAAATCGTCAGATTGAAGCACTCCGACCGGAACGGTAAGCACGACTTGATTCGCAGAAAATGGATGCTGTGCGGTGAATACATCCACTCCAGCCTCGCTCCACACGACGCGCGAAACCCTGTGTTCGAGTCGTACGTCGAGACCCTCGGCCAATCCAGTTGCGAGCTGGTCATAGCCTTGCGGAAAAACCACTTCGTCGCCTTCGACTTGCTCATTGTCGAGACCGTGGGCGTCGATAAGCGCGTAGTACGCTCCGTCTTGTTCTTCGGTGCGATGCTGCATGTATTCGCGCACCCGCTCCCGCCGCTGTTCATCCCAATCGGTTGTTTGAAGCGCAAGTTTGACGGCATCTGCGTATGAGCTGCCGTGAGCAATCGTCTCGATGGTTTGACTCAGGAGTTCATCAAAGTGCTGCACATCGTGAATAAACGCCTCAGAAGCTTCGGCGCTGAGGCGCTTCCCCGCTGGGTCAAAATACGCAACCGGACGACCGCCAGGCTGGAAGCTTCCCATCGTAAATTCAGTCATAGACATTGCGAGCGATCGACACATCTCGGCGACCGGGCTGTTCTCAATCCCATGAATCCAAGAGGCGCCCAGATCTGTTGTGAAGCCATTCTCGCGTTCGGTGTGCAGCCTTCCGCCCAAGCGGTCTCGCGCCTCGAGCACCACAACAGATTGACCCGCCTGCCGCAGGAGTCGCGCAGCAGTTAGCCCGGCTACCCCCGCACCAACGATGATGGAGTCAAAATGTTCAGTACTCATGCGTTCAGTACTCATCTGGAACGAGAATTTCGGTGTCTCTGTTGAGGCTCTGCTTCTTGAAGAATGGTCGAGAAGCCGGGTTCAGCCACCACAGCGCCATCAGCACGTAGCCCAGCAAGATCGCGCCGATACCAATCACGAATGAGCCACCAATGCCAAGCAAGACGGTGTACCCGTAGTCAACATTGATCATGTCAAGAGCCGATTGGATGAACGCGTAGGTGAGCATCAGCCCACCGAGCAGCGGGAAGATTCCACGGAGCCACAGATTTCTTGCACTCTCCCGAAGCGTTTTGCGGAAATACCACAGCGCCGAGAAACACGTAATCGCGTAGTACAGCGCTATTGCCAAGCCCATTGATGAAAGCGAGTCAGCCAGCATATCTGTTGAGAGCAGCGACATTCCCACGTAATAGACGATTGCGGCAATACCCATTGTCAGCGTTGAAAACCAGGGCGTTTTGAATTTCGGATGAATCTCAGAAAACTTTGACGGTAATGCCTTGTACACCGACATCGACAAGGTACCACGCGCGGTCGGCAGGATGGTCGTTTGGGTGGAGGAAGCTGCAGAGAGCATCACCGCCAAAATCAAGAGCCAACCCCAAGGCCCGAACAGAACATCCCTGAGCACCGTGAAGACATCGTCGAGATTGTCTGGATTCGTCAGACCGAAATTGGTGTCTCCGAATCCGGCAAACATCATCACCGCGATTGAGACCCCTACGTACAGAACAATCAGAATCACAATCGTGGCTAACGCTGCTCGACCCGGTGTTTTCTTTGGATTCTTCGTTTCTTCGTTCAGGGCTAGACAGGTATCCCATCCCCAATAAATGAACAGAGCCAGGAGCACCGCCTGCATAAAACCTGACCAGCTCGTGAGCTCAGCGGGGTTCAACCATGACCATGAAAAGGACACTGAATCAGGGTTGGCGCCGGATGCGGCTTGGCTCAGAGCTAACACGCCAAATGCGACCAGTGCGCCCACTTGGAAGATCATCATCACCATCTGAAGTCGCTCACCGATTTGAAGCCCGAGAATGCTGATCCCTGTCATAACCGCTAGAAAGACGACCGCGGTAATCACCACAGTCGTTTGGCTCTCAGCAAACTCCGTCATTCCGAGCAAATACCAGAAGTACCTCGCCGAAATTTCACTGACGTTCGCCAACACCATCACGCTCGCGACGGCTATCGCCCAGCCGCCGATCCATCCAGTGACCGGGCCAAACGCTTTCGCACCCCAAACGAACGTGGTGCCACAGTCGGGCATCTTTCTGTTGAGCTCTTGATACGCGAACGCAGCAAAAATCATAGGTACTGCTGCGATCAGAAAGACCAGCGGAGCCTGTGCCCCAACCGCAAGAATGACGTACCCGAGGGTGGCCGCGAGTGAATAGAGCGGAGCCGTCGAGGCGAGACCAATGACGGTAGAGCCAAATACACCCAGCGTATTCGTTTGTAGGCCCTTGCCCTGACTGGCATGTTCAGCCGTGGGGAGAGAACTCATGGGATGCCCCCTATCCGAAGGTTTGACTCAGTCTAGTCAGTACCCGCATCGAAGGCGAAGCCTTCGACAAAGCCCTCAGCTTGACGCTCAAGTGCCGTCGTTTCAACGGCGTCAGCTATCTCTTCAGCACCACCGCGCTCAAGCTTGCCCACGAGTTCGCCTGTTGGACCGCCAACCAAGCCAAGCGTTGCGTACTGCTCGAGGCGCGCGCGCGAATCGGCGATGTCGAGATTACGCATGGTGAGCTGACCGATTCGGTCTTCAGGCCCAAACGCTGAATCACCAACTCGCTCCATCGAAAGCTTTTCGGGGTGGTAGCTCAGTGCTGGCCCCGTGGTATCGAGAATCGTGTAATCATCACCGCGGCGAAGTCGAAGGGTGACCTCACCAGTCACAGCCGAGCCAACCCAGCGTTGAATCGACTCGCGAATCATGAGCGACTGCGGGTCTAGCCAGCGCCCTTCATACATCAGGCGTCCGAGTCGGCGACCTTCATTGTGGTAGCTGGCAACGGTGTCTTCGTTGTGAATCGCGTTTAACAGGCGTTCGTAGGTGATGTGCAGCAAAGCCATACCGGGCGCCTCGTAGATACCGCGGCTCTTCGCTTCGATGATACGGTTCTCGATTTGATCAGAAACCCCTAGGCCGTGGCGGCCACCGATTGCGTTCGCCTCATAGACGAGAGCCACCGGGTCATCAAATTCAACCCCGTTGATTGCCACCGGGCGACCGGCTTCGAACCGAACTGAAACTTCTTCTGTTGACACCTCTACTTCGTCACGCCAGGCAGCGACCCCCATGATTGGTTCGACGATATCGAGCCCAGTGTCAAGGTATTCAAGACGCTTTGCCTCGTGCGTTGCTCCCCAGATGTTGGCATCGGTGCTGTAGGCCTTCTCAGTGGAGTCACGGTAGGGAAAACCGCGCGAAACGAGCCACTCGCTCATCTCTTTACGGCCACCGAGCTCCCGCACGAAGTCAGCGTCAAGCCAAGGCTTGTAAATGCGTAGCTTCGGATTAGCCATCAGCCCGTAGCGGTAGAAACGCTCAATGTCATTACCTTTATAGGTGGAACCATCGCCCCAGATATCGACGTTGTCTTCTTTCATCGCCTTGACAAGCATCGTTCCGGTCACTGCGCGGCCGAGCGGGGTCGTGTTGAAGTACAGCTTTCCACCGCTACGGATGTGGAACGCGCCACATGCCAGCGCCACTAAACCTTCTTCAACGAGCGCCGTCTTCGCGTCGACGAGGCGGGCAATTTCGGCACCGTACTCTTTCGCCCGGCCCGGAACCTCATCAATATTGGGTTCGTCGTACTGACCGATGTCGGCGGTGTACGTGCAGGGCACTGCACCTTTTTCGCGCATCCAGGCCACCGCTACTGAGGTATCGAGACCACCTGAGAATGCGATTCCAACGCGCTCGCCAATAGGCAAAGAGCTCAAGACTTTAGACATGACCACTATTCTACGGTGGGCTCACGGCCGCCTCGGTACGTCACCAAGCGTCAGTAGACTTGGGCCTTATGGGCATGTATCGCGATCTCGCTAAGAATCAGGGTGTCTACCGCATTCTTTTCGCCCAGCTCACCGCCCGGATGCCGTTCGGGATGCTCTCGCTCCTCATGATCTTGCACATCGAGCAGTTGCACCACACCTATGGTGCAGCCGGCCTCGTGCTGGCAGCTGCGAGTACCGGTCAGGCGATTGCCGGCCCAATCACGAGCCGATGGATGGGCAGATGGGGCATGCGCCCGGTGCTCATTCTCACGAGCATCGTGGCAGCCACGTCGTTCACCATCATCGGCGTGGTGTTCATGACGATTCCGCTGACAATGTGTGTTGCCTTCATCATGGGGCTGTCTATGCCACCGGTGACGCCAGCGGTTCGCACGATTTACCCCAAGATGGTGCCAGGCAATCAGCTCTCTGCCCTCTACAGCCTCGACGCGTCAGCACAAGAGATCATCTGGATTTTTGGCCCGCTGCTCGCCGTCGTGGTATCGACGCAGGTGAGCGGCGTCGCGGGTGTGCTCGTCGCAGTTGCCTTCCTCATTGTTGGTGGGGCTTGGTTCATCGCATCGCCCGAACTTGGCAAGGTACGAATTCCCTTGAGTAGACGGCGCCTCGGTGCAGTACTTTCGCGGCCGAATGTGGTTATCTCTGCGGTGATTGAACTGATCTTCGTTGCCTCTTTCGCCGCAATCGAAGTGGGGATCGTCGCATCGTTTGACCACACGAGTATGGAATCAGGTATCGTGCTTGTCATCTTCTCGGTCGGGTCTATCACCGGCGGATTCTTGCTGGGGCACCGCACGATTAGCCGATGGAGCCTGCCGGTTCGACTCGGTATTGTCGCGTTCGGCACTGCCCTCACGCTCATCGATCAGGGCGCACTCTGGTTATCGATCAGCCTGTTTATCGCCGGAATCGGGGTCGCCCCCGCTCTGGCCGTGCTCTACACAACTGTTTCTGCCACAGTAAAGTTCAGCGAAACGGCGGAGGCGTTCGGCTGGATGTCGACTGCGATGCTCATCGGAGCTGCGCTCGGTTCGGCAATCGCCGGTTTCGCCGTCGATTTGTATGGGCCCGTCAGTGCAATCACGATGTCGCTCGTTCTCGTCATCCTGTCAGCCGTCGTGGCGCTGGCGACAATGAGGTTTGCGCCCGATCTACGCAGTGGAAATGCCTCGCCAATTCCCGATACTGAACCGGTTTCGGTGCACTACCGCTAGTCCACGATTTTGCGCGGATGAGCATCCACTTTTCTCTGCCGATTGCCGCTGAAAAACCCCTACCTGCCGCCCTCAATCTGTGCGAGGATGTAAACATCTAAGACCAAACGTATTTAGGAGTTTGTATGTCCAACTACGCAGTAACCAACCCAGCGACGGGTGAGGTTCTCGCTACGTTTCCAACCGCATCGGATGCTGACATTGAGCAGGCGATTGCGTCAGCTGACAAGACTCAGCGCGAATGGTCACGCAAGACCACGATTGCCGCACGCGCAGCGCTCATTCAGAAAGTAGCCGACCTGCACAATGAGCGAGTCGATGAGCTTGCAGCAATCATCTCGCGCGAGATGGGCAAGCCGCTCGATCAGGCTGTTGGCGAAGTGGAGTTCAGCGCAGCCATTTACGAGTACTACGCACAGAACGCCGAAGAATTTCTCAAAGATGAGACCATCGTCACTGATGACGGCGGAAAAGCGTTCATTCGTCGTCAGGGTATTGGCGTGCTCCTCGGCATCATGCCGTGGAACTTCCCCTACTACCAGGTAGCGCGCTTCGCTGGCCCGAACATCATCCTTGGAAACACCATCGTGCTCAAGCATGCGGAGCAGTGCCCTGAGTCGGCTGCTGCTATCCAGCGCATCTTTGATGATGCTGGTGTTCCTGCTGGCGCGTACGTCAACGTGTTCGCCAGCCACGACCAGATCAAAACCATCATTGAGGATGACCGAGTGCAGGGCGTTTCGCTCACCGGTTCTGAGCGCGCGGGTGCCATCGTCGCTGAGATCGCCGGCCGCAACCTCAAGAAGTGTGTGCTCGAGCTGGGCGGCTCCGACGTGCTACTCGTGCTCGATGTGGCCGACATTGACGCTGCGGTAGATGCAGCTGTCGGTGGCCGCATGGACAACACCGGCCAGGCTTGCAACGGCTCAAAGCGCATCGTTGTGCTCGACAAGTACTACGACGAGTTCGCGCCGAAGTTCATCGAAGCCATGGGCGCGATCAAGACCGGCGACCCATTCGAAGACGGCGTTCAGGCTGGTCCGATGTCATCTGACAAGGCAACCATTGGCCTGAGCAAGCAGGTCAAAAATGCGCTCGATCAGGGTGCGGTTCTGCACACGGGCAGCGCCGAGGCAAATGGCAACTTCTTCCCACCAACCGTGCTTTCGGGTGTCACTCCAGCGATGGATGCCTACCGCGAAGAACTGTTCGGCCCTGTGGCAGTGCTCTACCGCGTCTCAAGCGACGAAGAAGCGATTACCCTCGCCAACTCGTCGCCATATGGCCTCGGCTCGGTCGTGCTCTGCGACGACGAAGCTCGTGCAATCGAGGTTGGCGACAAGCTCGAAGTTGGCATGGTCTTCATCAACGGCGTCGGGCTAGATGCTCCTGAGCTGCCATTCGGTGGCGTCAAGAAGTCAGGCTTCGGTCGCGAGCTCGGCAAGTTCGGAATCGAAGAGTTCCAGAACAAGAAGCTCTTCCGCTTCGCAGCCAAGTAACACCTCCGTTGCAGAAGGGTCGGCCCACTCGGGTCGGCCCTTCTCCTTTGTGCGCGAGGCGTGAGCACGAAATGGGCCGACCCCGAGGGGAGTCGGCCCATTTCTCGTCTCGAGAAGTATGCAGCTAAAGCACTGATTGAAGAAAATTCTTCGTGCGCTGGTGTTTCGGGTTGTCGAGCACTTCTTCGGGTGAACCCGTCTCCACCACGACACCGCCATCCATGAAGACCACCTTGTCACCCGCGCTCTTCGCAAACCCAATCTCGTGCGTCACGACAATCATCGTCATGCCCTGCGCGGCGAGCGAGCGCATCACATCGAGCACTTCGCCCACGAGTTCTGGATCGAGTGCGCTCGTTGGCTCATCGAACAACATGAGTTTTGGATCCATCGCCAGGGCGCGTGCAATGGCTCTGTTGCAAAGATTGGCGGCAGTCAGAGGTAGGCTGTCGCTCTGCGCCGATCAGGCGGCTGCTGCGAAATGGTGGTTGAGCATGCCCATGGCCTCCGTCAGCGCCGAGGGCCCAATGCCAAAAGCTCTCTCCACAAGGCGCACCTCGCCCCTGATGCCGGGCTGCAGGCACCAGGGGCGAGCCTGTCCTTTGCGCAGGGCTCGCATGACTTCGAATCCCTTGATCGTGGCATAGGCCGTGGGGAT
>JALRLI010000049.1 GCA_023254555.1 Microbacteriaceae bacterium | reverse complement strand
AGTTGCCGTCAAGAAATTGCTCGGCTTTTTCAACAGCTTTCCCTTTGGAACCGTGTGCTCATCAAAATCGATTGGGCTGACCGTGCCGTTACGAATGTCACTCACGCAGAGTGTGATGAGCGCCAGATGGTACTCAAAGTACCGCTGCATTTCAGCTTGGTGCTCTTCGGTGATTGTGGTGAGAGTGCTCTGTGAAACGAGCGGGTAGTGAATCAAAATCAGCACCGCACCCATCTTTTTTGCCCAGTCAATCTCGCCGTTGATGAACGCCTTGAGCCGTTTGCGAGGATCGGCAGGGGCGCTGCGAAAGTTGCGGTTCACTGCTCGAACCCAGTCTTGGTAGGCCCACCAGGTGATTTCGGAGAGAAAGTTATCGCGGTTTCCAAAATAGTGGTTCACCATCGGGTGCTTGATGTCCAGCCGGTCACACACCGCTACCGCCGAAAAATCGACCGGACCTACTTCAACGACCTGTTCGATTCCGAGCAAAATCATCTTCTGTCTGGTTGAAGGGTTGGCGACTTCCCCGTATCTCAACCAATCGGTTTCGGTGTACGAGAGTGCATCGCCGAATTTCGGTTTGGGTCTGTTCGCCATAGCTCCAAGCCTAGAGCAGAACTCTTAACTACACCTGAGTAAACGTAAGTTAAGTGCCACTGCGTCTCTATTGCCAGTTCTGGCGCGACCGCTGGGTTACGCTTGTCAGATGACTGAAAACCGGCTGAACTCGGGCTCCGGCTGGTGGGTTTTCGTTTTCATCGGGTTAGCGGGCGGTTTTCTGGCGGGCATGTTCGGCGTGGGCGGCGGAATCATCATGGTTCCGGCTCTCGTCATTTTCGCTGGAATGACGCAGCGTGTAGCGGCTGCGACCTCGCTCGCTGCAATCATCCCCGCAGCAGCGATTGGCTGCCTCGGCTACGCATTTTCAAACCAGGTTGATTGGCTCGCGGCTCTGGTGCTCGCGGTTGGCGCGGTTATTGGCGCCCAGCTCGGCACCTATTTAATGAGTCGAATTCCGCAATCAACGCTGCTCTGGTTCTTTGTCTCACTGCAAGCGGTGCTCGTGGTGTCACTCTGGTTCAGCGAGCCTGACCGCGGAGCATCCATGACCTGGAACTTCGTGAGTGCTCTCGCGCTCTTTCTTCTCGGCACCTTCACCGGAACCATCGCCGGTTTGCTCGGTGTGGGAGGCGGACTCGTCGTCGTGCCAGCGCTCATCATCTTCTTTGGGTCGAGCGATCTCGTTGCGAAAGGCACCTCGCTGGTGATGATGATTCCCGGTGCACTCTCTGGCACGCTCGCAAACTACCGCCGCAGTTTTGTCGATGTTCGTTCAGCCACCATCACAGGCCTCGCCGCCGCCGCGCTCACCCCGCTTGGTGCGCTCGCTGCACACGCGGTTGACCCGCAGCTCGGCAATATTCTGCTCTCACTGCTGCTCGCCTTCGCCGCGATTCGCATGGTGATGACCCACCTCAAGCAACGGCGCGAAACGAGCTAATCCCCCGGCTGCTCGCTTCTCTACAGCGCTCGAATGATGTCTTCGACTCGCTGCTTGGCATCACCGAATAGCATCGCAGCATTCTCCCTGAAGAACAGCGGGTTCTGCACGCCAGCGTAGCCAGAAGCCATTGAGCGTTTGAAGACAACCACATTGTCTGCTTCCCACACCTTTAAAACCGGCATTCCAGCGATTGGGCTGCTCGGGTCTTCAGCAGCTGCGGGGTTACAGGTGTCATTCGCGCCAATCACGAGAACCACTGAGGTCTCTTCGAAGTCGTCGTTCACCTCATCCATCTCAAGCACGATGTCGTAGGGAACCTTGGCCTCTGCGAGCAGAACGTTCATGTGCCCAGGCAGGCGACCCGCAACCGGGTGGATGCCGAACCGAACGTTCACGCCCTTTGCGCGGAGCTGCGACGTGAGCTCGGCTACGGGGTACTGCGCTTGCGCAACGGCCATGCCGTAGCCGGGGGTGATGATTACCGTGTCTGCTGAGCTCAGCAGCTCGGCTACTGCTTGGGCATCAGTTTCGCGGTACTCGCCAACTTCTTCTTCACCCTTGGCGGTTGGCTTCTCGATGCCGAAACCACCGGTAATGACTGAAATAAACGAGCGGTTCATCGCGCGACACATGATGTATGAGAGGTACGCACCAGATGATCCAACGAGGGCGCCGGTCACAATCAGCAGATCGTTGTTCAGCAAGAAACCGGCTGCAGCTGCCGCCCATCCCGAATAACTGTTCAGCATCGAGATAACAACTGGCATGTCGCCACCGCCAATCGACGCGACGAGGTGCCAGCCGAGCAGCAGTGCGAGTGCGGTGACTGCCACGAGCAGCCAGAGCTCTGGGGTGATGACGTACCAAACGGTGAACGCAACGAAGAGCACGAGGGCCGCGATGTTGAGGCCGTTCTTCCCCGGCAGCATCAGCGGCTTCGACGATATTCTCGCCGAAAGTTTCAAGAAGGCGACGATGGATCCGGTGAAGGTTACGGCACCGATGAAGACGCCGATGAACACCTCAGCGTGGTGGATGCCCACAAGCTCTGGAGCGATATCCTCGGCATACAGCGCGCCGTTCCAGCCAATCAGAACCGCGGCAAGGCCAACAAAGCTGTGTAGCAAAGCGATGAGTTCGGGCATTCCCGTCATCTCGACGACACGTGCCCGCCACAGACCGATGGCGGCGCCGATGAGGATCGCGCCGACAAGTATCGCGATGCCGAGCACGGCCTGCGACTCGGCCCACAAATTTGTGAGCGTCAACCAGATTGTTGCAACGAGTGCAATCGTCATGCCGACAATTCCGAAGCGTAACCCGCTCCTCGCGGATTCGTGATTACTCAAGCCTGCAAGACTCAGGATGAACAGCAGTGCAGCGACGATGTAGGCCGCGTTAGCGAAGAAAGCTACGTTCATTATTCGGCTCCCTTCGAGAACATCTTGAGCATTCGTCTGGTGACGGCGAAACCGCCGAAGATATTGATGCTGGCAAGCAGCACTGCCACTCCGGCCAAAATCTGCACGGCGAGGCTAGGGGTGGCCAGCTGCGCAATCGCGCCGACGACCACGATGCCCGAGATCGCGTTCGTCACGCTCATCAGTGGCGTGTGCAGTGCGTGATGAACTTTGCCGATCACGTAGAAGCCGACTACCACCGCAAGGGTGAGCACCAAGAAGTGCTGGGGCAATGGAGCGGGGGCAAATGCGGTGATGGCGAAGAGCGCAAGAATGCCGAGGCTGATCAGAACGCCCTTCGTGCCAGCAGACATTTTTTTGGCAACTTTCGCAACGGGCTCTGGTGCTGCTTGAGTGCTGGCAGCTGGCGTCGCCGAGACCTGCACCGGTGGTGGTGGCCAGGTGACCTCGCCGTCACGCACGACAGTGACAGAGCGCTGAACGACATCGTCGAAGTCGAGCGAAAGTTTGCCGTCTTTTTCAGGGGTGACAAGTTTCAACAGGTTCAGCATGTTCGTGCCGAAGAGCTGAGAGGCCTGCTGCGGTAGTCGGCCCGCGAGATCGGTGTAACCAAGAATTGTCACACCGTTCTTCGTCACAACTTTTTCACCAGCAACCGAACCGTCAACGTTGCCGCCCTGCGCGGCAGCCATGTCAACGATGACACTGCCGGGTTTCATACTGGCAACGTCTGCGGCGGTGATGAGTCTCGGTGCCGGCCGTCCTGGAATCAGGGCAGTTGTGATAATGATGTCCACGTCAGCTGCCTGCTCTGAGTAGATTTCGGCGGCGCGCTTGTCGTAGGCCTCACTTGTCGCTTTGGCATATCCGTCGGAGGATTCCATCTGCTCGGCAACCTCAACCGCCAGGTACTCACCGCCAATTGACTTGACCTGATCGGCGACTTCTGGCCGTGGGTCAGTTGCTCGCACAATCGCGCCCATGCTCGATGCGGCGCCAATCGCAGCCAATCCAGCGACACCCGCGCCCGCAACCAACACCTTCGCCGGCGGAACCTTGCCAGCCGCAGTCACCTGGCCGGTGAAGAACCGCCCAAATTCGTGTGCCGCCTCGACCACAGCGCGGTAGCCCGCGATGTTCGCCATCGAGCTCAGCACGTCCATCGACTGAGCACGCGATATGCGCGGCACTGCATCCATCGCCAAAGCGGTGATGCCTCGGGTGGCCATCGACTCAATCAGTTCAGGGTTCAACGCGGGGCTCATCAACGAAATAACGGTGGCGTTGTCAGAGAGCTTCTTGATTTCGGCGGCAGTGGGTGCGTTCACCTTCATCACAATGTCGGCGCCCCAGGCCTTGCCCGAATCGACAACTGTAGCGCCCGCAGCCGCGTACTCTGCATCAGGAAATGACGATGCCTCGCCGGCCCCTTTTTCAATGAGCACCTCGTAGCCGAGCGCGATGATTTTGCCGACAGTGTTTGGCGTGGCCGCCACACGGGTCTCACCCGACTGCTCAGTAACGACACCTATTTGCATGCCAGTTCCCCTTACTCTTCATTGAGTTATAGCTTCGACAGCGCTGATTGTGATTCGAGTACTGACACTACTCGAACGCCAAATGACTTTCAGTAATCCTAAAGTCTGGCAGTGTCGCATTCTGGAATACTTCTCAAACTGGCCATTGCATAGGCTGAGCGGCGTCTGTGCCGCCTGGCCTGAGCTCAAACGCACATTCGGTAGCATGACACAATGACTCCACGAAGGTTGTTTCGCATTTTCGCGCTGGCCGAATTCATCACCTGGGCACTGCTCATCACGGGACTCATCCTCCGTGCCGTTGGGGTTGATCCGGTCGTGACCGTCATCACCGGAGGTGTCCACGGGTTTATCTTCCTCTGCTACGGCGTAGTGACGGTTTTCGTTTGGGTCAACCAGCGCTGGAAATTTTACGTCGGCTTCATCGGCCTCATCACCACGATTGTGCCGTTTGCCACGCTCCCGTTCGAGCTCATTGCTGATAGAAAGGGTCTGCTCGCTGGTGACTGGCGTCTTGCCCCCGATGCCGAAACGCCTCGCAACTGGGTAGAGCACATCCAAGCATGGATTTTGCGCCATGTTGGCCTGTCAGTGGCGCTTGGACTGATCGGGGTGATTGCCGTGTTCACGGTGCTCCTCATTCTGGGGCCTCCTGTGCCTCGTGAAAGCTAGCACCGCTGTCAACATGCCGGCGATAGAATCGTGGCATGAGCGTGAACCCTGAGATTCAAGGAAAACAGTATCCGTCGACTCCACCGTATTTGGTGGGTCGCGAAAAAGTTCGGGAGTTTGCGAAGTCTGTCTTTTGTACTGACCCTGCAAGTTTCGATGTCGAGGCGGCACGCGCCGCTGGGCATCCAGACCTGATTGCATCCCCAACGTTCGGGGTTGTCATTCAAGAGCAAACCCTGCATCAGCTGATTGACGATGAGCAGGCCGGGGTTGACTTCTCACGCGTCGTGCACGGCGACCAGCGGTTTATCTTCAGCCGCCCTATCTTCGCCGGGGATGAGCTCACCGCTACCCTCACCGTCAGCTCGGTGAAACAACTCGGCGGCCACTCGATGGTCACCGCAGATACCGAGATGACTGATGCCTCCGGGGCACACGTTGTCACCGCAATTTCGACTCTCGTGGTCAGAGGTGATGAGTAATTATGACGAAGCCACTGCTTGAGGCACTTGAGGTCGGCCAGGTTGTTACCGAATCGACGCTGCACTTCACCCGCGATTCTTTGGTTCGCTACGCCGGCGCCTCGGGTGATTTCAACCCGATTCACTACCGTGACGACATCGCGCAATCGGTAGGGTTGCCCGGAGTACTTGCGCACGGCATGTTGACCATGGGCGCCAGTGTTCAGCCCCTGGTTGCTTGGCTCGCAGGCGCAGCCCAGGTAACTGATTATCAAGTTCGCTTCACCCGCCCCGTCTTGGTCGATGCCGAATCTGGTGCGAATGTCACTATAACGACCACGGTTGGCGCAATCGACTCCGACGCGAAGACCGCTCGATTCGATCTGAAGGTCACCTTCAACGACGAGACCGTGCTCGGCAAAGCTCAGGTGCAAACCTCGTTCGCATGAACCCAACTCCACTGTCTGAGCTGACCACAACAGGAGTCGGTGGTGTAGCCACTCACTTGGTGACTGCCGCGACCAACGACGAACTCGTCACTGCTGTGCGCGAGGCGGTCGATGCTGGCGAGCCGTGGTGCATTCTGGCAGGCGGCTCAAACAGCCTCTTCTCTGACGAGGGCTTTGACGGCACCGTCATCCTGGTGCGCACAACCGGTATCGAGCGGCAGCCGGCTTCTGCCGAAAGCGCCGAAACTCTGGTTCGAGTTGCCGCAGGCGAGAACTGGGATGACTTCGTCGCGTTCACGGTCAAACAGGGCTTAGCCGGAGTTGAAGCTTTATCTGGCATTCCCGGATCAGTCGGGGCATCCCCCATCCAAAACATCGGGGCATATGGGCAAGACGTATCTGGCTCCATCCGCTCAGTCGAATTTTATGACGCGGATGCAGGGCAGATTGTTCAGCTCACAAATACTGAACTTGAGCTCGGGTATCGCAGCTCCGCGCTCAAAACCGGATACCGAAACGGCGTCTATCGAGTTGCCAGACCTGGCGCTGTGCTCTCAGTGACATTCGCGCTGAACTCGAATGCTGACGGGCTGAGCGAGCCTGTTGCCTATGGTCAGCTCGCTGACAAACTCGGCGTGCAGGTTGGCGAGAGGGCCGGGCTTGCCGCGGTTCGCGAAGCAGTGCTCGAACTGCGTGCGTCGAAAGGAATGGTGTATTCATCGACAGACCTCGACTCACACAGCACTGGATCGTTCTTCATGAACCCTGTTGTTTCGGCGACCTTCGCGAAGAGCTTGCCGGATGACGCACCTCAGTGGCCCGCTGGTGAACTCAACCAGATTGAGTTGGTGAAGCTGAGCGCTGCGTGGCTGATCGAACACGCTGGCATTAAGAAGGGGTTCTCCCTGCCCGGCTCACGAGCGGCAATCTCTTCGAAACACTCGCTTGCGATCACGAATCGGGGCGGGGCGTCGAGCGAAGACGTGGCGCAGCTTGCGCGCTTTGTGCTGCAGCGCGTGCAGTCAGAGGCTGGCGTGAACTTGCTGCCTGAACCGGTGCTCTACGGCATTGAACTTTAGTTTAAATCACGCGTAAACGAATCGCTCTCGGCACTAGGCTGATGCTATGACTTTTGACCCCAACGAGGGTGCACCGCAGCAATCTCCTGCAATGCCGCAGCCGAAGCCAGCTGTGCCACCCACTGCACCTGCCAGGCCGGCGAAACAACAACGTGGTAAGACATCGCCACTCGTCGTGACCCTTTCACTGCTCGCCGGAATCGTCATCGGTGTGCTCGGTTCTTTGGGTGTGGGTGTTCTGATCCAAGCCATGACTCCGCCTGAGCCTGTGGTTGTGCAGAAGGTTGCTCTGGGATCAGCGGACTGGTTCGCCGAGGATGCAAAACTTCCGAAGTCTGTCACTGCGCCAGCAACCGATTTGAAAATCGGCGAAACAGCGAAGGTCTTGGTTGGTCTGGCGACCGGGAACACCGCAGTCGCGAAAATCACCGTCGACGGAGTAACC
>JALRLI010000048.1 GCA_023254555.1 Microbacteriaceae bacterium | reverse complement strand
AGTTCCTGGGCGGTCACGGAACCGTTATCGGTGGCGTCATCGTTGACGGTGGCAAGTTCGAATGGTCGAAGAACGTAGAGAAGTTCCCCGGCCTCACCGAGCCTGATCCTTCGTACCACGGCGCAAGCTACACAGCTGCAGTTGGTGACGCAATCGCGTACATCATCAAAGCACGCGTTCAGCTGCTTCGCGACGTGGGAGCTGCGATTGCCCCGAACAACGCTTGGCAACTGCTGCAGGGCATCGAGACGCTCTCGCTCCGCATTGAGCGTCACGTTGAGAACGCCCAGGCTCTCGCTCAGTGGCTCGAAAACCACCCAGATGTCGCCAGCGTGAACTACGCAGGCCTGAGCTCGAGCCCGTGGTACGAGGCCGGCAAAAAGTTTGCTCCTCGCGGCGTCGGCGCTGTGCTCTCATTCGAGCTCAAGGGCGGCGTCGACGCAGGTCGCGCACTCGTTGAGAATCTCGACCTGTTCAGCCACCTCGCGAACATCGGTGACGTTCGTAGCCTCGTAATTCACCCGGCTTCGACCACCCACTCGCAGCTCACTCCTGAGCAGCAGCTCACGACCGGCGTTACCCCAGGCCTCGTTCGCCTGAGCGTTGGTATTGAGAACATCGACGACCTCAAGGCAGACCTCGAAAAGGGTTTCGCCGCCGCTCGAGAGGTTGTTGTAGCAGCACAGGCTGTGTAACTCCAATAGAAAAACAGGATGCTCCGCGGTAACAACTGCGGGGCATCCTGTGTTTTACCGGCAGAATAGAGAACTATGGACTGGCAGACACCCGAAGACTCGTCACCGACAGACTTCATCACGGATGCCCAAATCAGGTCACTCATTGGAAAGCCACCTGTTTCTGGGGCGTGGCGTGATGGCGACCCTGTCGGCAATCGCCAGTTCGTATCAATCGGTGCCTTCACCACTGAACACGGCGATTCGTTGCCGAACGTGCGGATAGCCTATGAGGCGTTTGGTGAACTGAACGAAGCCAAAGATAACGCCATTCTGGTTGCGCACGCCCTCACCGGCGACAGCCACCTCATCGGAAGTGCGGGTGCTGGCCACGCAACAGATGGCTGGTGGGAAGACGTGGTCGGCCCGGGGAAGGCACTCGACACCGACCGCTGGTGCATCATCGCGCCGAACGTGCTCGGCGGCTGCCAAGGAACAACCGGTCCGGCATCCCTCGCACCCGACCACCAGGAGTGGGGTTCGCGCTTTCCTTTCTTGACGATTCGCGACCAGGTGAATGCAATGGCAGCGTTCGCGGCTGAACTCTCAATCACCAAGTGGCAGGCAGTCATTGGTGGCTCGATGGGCGGAATGCACGCGCTTGAATACGCGATTATGCACCCCGAACAGGTTGCCCGGCTCGGCGTTATTGCCGCTCCCCCGGTGACGACGGCTGACCAAATTGGCCTCAATCTCGTACAGCTCGAGGCCATCCGAAGCGACCCCGACTTCAATGGCGGCAACTACTACGATGCCGATCTCGGGCACGGCCCCCACCACGGACTGGCCACCGCACGACGGATGGCTCTCTTGAACTACCGAAGCTTCACCGAGCTCAACGATCGATTCGGCCGATCATGGCAGTCAGCAGTCAGCCCGCTGGGCGATGGCGGTCGGTACGCGGTTGAGTCATACCTCGACTTTCACGGCAACAAGTTCACCAGACGCTTTGATGCAAACTCATACGTAACCCTCGTGCAAGCGATGAACTCACACGACGTGGGTCGCGGACGCGGCGGTATAGACGATGCACTCGCGCAGATTACCATCCCGACGCTGGTAATCGGCATCCCGAGCGACCGCCTCTTCACCCTTGACGGGCAAGAGATTATCGCGCGTGCTGTGCCGGGAAACATTGACGGTGACGTGCCATCGGTTCTGGATTCAGAATTTGGTCACGACAGCTTCTTGATTGAGCACGAGCGCGTGGGCGCTGACCTTGCTCGCCTCCTGTCGACCGAGGCATAACCTTGGCGGCTGAGCTGTGCGCGTAGCGCCAAGATCTCTAGCTACCTTTTCGGTGGTGCGCTGAGCGCTCTTCGAGCCGCGCCAAGCGCATCGGCGAGCGCAAGCGCTGTGAAGGGTGCAGGGAGCGACCGCGAAGCATTTGCGTGCAGCGTGGCTGCCGCGGCGACGCATCCCGTGAACTCTCTTGCGGATGCGTGTGCGACGGAGGCCCCTGCCAAGACCGCCCCGAGAGCGCCAGCGAGCACGTCGCCGGTGCCCGCGGTGGCAAGCCAAGCACTTCCCTGGGCTGGCAGAATCACTGAATCTTGATCATCACGGTCAACCACGACGGTCTCTGCACCTTTGAGTAGAACACTGACCTTCCACTTCTGCGCGGCCTTCTGGGCCCACGCGGCTGGATCGGCCATGATGTCATTCACGCTCACCTCGGTGCCTGCCCGGGTGAACATTCGAGCGAGTTCATGGGCATGCGGAGTGATTACCACCCACGTGCCAGCGGGCGCTGAATCTTCGAGTGAGTCAATGAGGTCAAGGGCGCCGGCATCCACGACACACGGTGCGCCGGTAGCGAATGCCGCCAGAATCGATTCGGTTGTTTGATCGCTCCGCTCGCTTGTGTCAATTCCCGAACCGAGCACCCACGCGTCAACGGGACCCTCACGAATAACAACTTCTGGGCGAGCCCCAAGAACGAGTGACGTTGGTTTCGCCGAGCTCAAGAATCGAACCATTCCCACACCCACTGACAGCGCCGCGGTCACTCCGAGCACAGCGGCACCTGGGTACTGTTCTGAACCGCTGACAAAGCCGACGACACCCCGACTGTACTTGTCATCGCTTGGCAGCGGCGTGCGTAGATATTTCAGCGCATCCGAATTGCCAAACTGCGTCTCATGAACCACTAGTAACGCCCTCTTCTGGTCGCATCATTGACCTCGCCGACAAGCTCTTCGATGATGTCTTCGAAAAAGAGCACACCGGTCGTCACCCCATCATGGGTGATAACGCGAGCCAAATGGCTACCGTTCACCCGAAGCCGGGCAAGCACATCTTCGAGGTCGGTATCTGGAAGCACCGATATAACCCCGCGAACTCGCTTTACAGGAATCTGAACGTTCATCTCATCATCGCGGAGATCGATGATGTCTTTTGCGTGCACATAGCCGGCTATTTCACCGTCTTCGCCGACCAATACGTAGCGCGAGAAGCCAAACTTCGTCACTGCCGCCTCGACGTCTGCGGGCGTCGCATCAACTGGAAGCGTCACGATGCCGTCGACGGGCAGCGCTACGTCGGCAACCTTTTTCTCAGTGAACTCAAACGCTGCAGTCAACGCCCCTGATTTATCCTGCAGCACACCCTCGCGGGTGGAGTGGCTCACAATGTTCGCTACCTGCTCAAGGGTGAAGGCGCTTGCAATCTCACCGCTCGCGCGAACCCCAAACAAACGGAGGATGCCGTTGGCGATCCAGTTAAACAGGGTGGTAACGGGACCCACGACACGTGCGATGACGACGAGCGGCGGAGCCAGCAACAAGACCGCGCGATCCGGAAAACTGAACGATGCATTCTTTGGCACCATCTCGCCAAAAACCACGTGTAGGTACGACACGAGAACCAGCGTCAGCACAAACGAGACTCCGAGCACCCATCCCTCGCTCATCCCGGTAAACGCCAACGGCCCTTCAAGCAGGTGATGGATGCTCGGCTCACTCAAGACCAAAATCAGCAGCGAGCACACGGTGATGCCAAGCTGGCTCGTTGCAAGCATCTGCGAGACGTTGCCTATCGCGTGCAACGCGGTTTTGGCGCGTTTACTTCCCGCTTCGGCGAGCGGCTCAATCTGCGACCGTCGTGCAGAGATAACTGCAAACTCAGCTGCCACAAAGAAGGCATTGCCGAGCAGCAGAACGACGAGCCATACCAGGCCGAACCAATCACTCATCAGCGAACACCTCTTCGGGGTGAGGCGTGAACCGGAGTCGGTCGATTCGGCGACCATCAAGCCGTTCGACCCTGAGGCGACCTCCGGGCACATCAATCTCATCACCAACAGTCGCAATCCGGCCGAGCTCGCTCATCACAAAACCTGCGGCGGTATCGTACGGTCCGTCTTCTGGAATGTGCAGCCCGGTTCGATCAAGCACTTCATCTGGTCGCAGTGACGCCGGGAACGTAAAGGAGTCGACACCGCGCACAATGCCTGCGAGCGCTCGATCGTGCTCATCCGCGACCTCACCGATAATCTCTTCGACCAGATCTTCAAGTGTGATGATGCCGGCAGTTCCGCCATACTCATCCACCACAATCGCCATCTGAAAACCCGCTTGGCGAAGTTCCTGCAGCAGGGCATCAAGCTTCATCGTTTCTGGAACGCGCAATGCCTCCTCTTCGAGCGCAGCCACCGGTACCTCATCACGCTTCGCCCTTGGAACCGCAATAGCCTGCTTGAGATGCACGATTCCGAAAATGTCATCTTGGTCTTCGCCATAGACCGGAAAACGTGAGAATCCCGTTTTCACTGCGAGCGCGACCAGATCGTCTGCGTGTTCGAGGCGCTGAATGCTTTCGACCCTCATTCGAGGGGTCATTGCGTCTGCCGCGGTCAGTTCACTAAAGCGAATCGTTCTGTCGAGCAACGTAGCGGTGTCTTCTTCGAGGATGCCCGCCTCAGCCGAATGGCGCACCAGCGACGACAGCTCCTCGGGGCTGCGAGCGCTCGAAAGTTCTTCTTTTGCTTCGATACCAAAGAGTTTGAGAAACGCGTTTGCGCTGCCGTTGAGCAGAGCCACCGCGGGTTTGAACACCAACGTGAAAACGGTTTGAAACGGTACCACGAATTTGGCCACCCGAATGGGTTCGGTGATTGCCCAGTTTTTCGGCACCAGCTCACCGAGAATCATCGAGATGAGCGTGGCGAGCACTAAGGCAGCAATCGCGCCAATCACGCGAGCCGCACCTCCACCGAGGTCAATGGCTGTCAGCGGCGGCTCAAGCAGAGCACTGAATGCAGGTTCAAGCGTGTATCCAGTGAGGAGCGTGGTGATGGTGATACCCAATTGTGCGCTGGAGAGGTGCGTGGAGGTGTTCTTGAGCGCCGTCTGAATGAGGTGGATGCCTCGCTCGCCAGAGCCTGCCCGCCGGTCGAGCTCCGATCGCTCAATGCCGACCAAGGCGAACTCGGCTGCCACAAACAACCCCGTGCCGAGCACGAGAAGCAGCCCGAGGAGCAACGAAACCTCAACGCTCATTGACCAAGCCCCGATGTGCTTGGGCGATCAGACGGAGGTTCTCCCATGGTGTGAAGTATATCGAGCACCAGTGTCAGTTACTGGGAAGCACCTATTAAGGGTTAGGCTTGGGTACGGCGCGTGCATCGTAGCCGCGCCTCGCGTCATGCGAAATTTTTTCTCCGATACGAGAGAAGGCGATAGAGGTTGAGCGGCCAGGAAACCGACGATTTTGGCGCAAATGCGTGGCTAGTCGACGAGATGTACAAGCAGTACAAAGAGGACAAAAACTCCGTAGACAAGGCATGGTGGCCGATTCTCGAGAATTACACCCCTGGCAATTCTGAGCCAGCACCGTCTGCAAGCGGTTCTGCAGCGCAAAATCAGCCCCTCGCTGATGCTGTTGCGCAGGCCTCGGCAGCGGTGGCGGCGAGCACTGTACCTGCTGCCACGACTCACACACAGCCGATTGCGATTCATGAAACAGGCGTTCAGCCGGTAGCGCGAACCACGAGCACAGCTCCTAAGGCGCAGCCCATTCCTGCCGAAGCACCCAAGGGTGCCACCGCAGCAGAAGTTCAAGCTGCTGAATCAACCGAAGAAGACAAAATTACCCCGCTACGCGGTATGGCAAAAGCTCTCGTCACGAATATGGACGAGAGCCTTTCTGTTCCCACCGCCACCAGCGTTCGCACTATTCCCGCGAAGCTGTTAATCGATAACCGAGTGGTCATCAACAATCACTTGAAGCGCACCCGCGGCGGCAAAGTTTCTTTCACGCACATCATTGCTTGGGCGCTGGTAAAAGCAACCAAGATGTTCCCGAGCCAAAACGTGTTTTACCGTGAGGTTGATGGAAAGCCAGAGGCAGTTGCACCCGCTCATCTCAACCTCGGTATCGCAATCGATCTACCTAAAGCCGACGGAAGTCGCGCACTCATGGTTCCGAGTATCAAGCGCGCCGACGAGCTTGATTTCGGCCAGTTCTTAGAGGCATACGAAGACCTCGTCAAACGTGCTCGCGAGGGTGCCCTGACGGCGCCCGATTTCGAGGGAACCACGATGTCGCTGACGAATCCAGGCGGAATCGGAACTGTGCACTCGGTGCCACGATTGATGAAAGGCCAGGCTTGCATCATCGGTGCCGGTGCGCTCGAATACCCGGCCGAATTTCAGGGAGCCTCAGAAGAAACGCTCTCGAACCTGGGTATCAGCAAGACCATCACCCTCACCAGTACCTACGACCACCGGGTGATTCAGGGTGCTGGCTCAGGCGAGTTCCTCAAAATCGTGAACGAGCTGCTCATCGGCCAACACGACTTCTACCAAGAGTTGTTCGCCGCAATGCGCATCCCCTACGAGCCAATCCATTGGGCTGCAGACATCAGCGTTGGCGTAGACGCCGTTGACAAGACCGCCCGCGTGCAAGAACTCATCAATGCGTTCCGCGTTCGTGGCCATTTGATGGCCGACGTTGACCCGCTTGAGTATGCCCAGCGCACCCATCCAGATCTCGAGATTGAGAACCACGGACTCACCTTCTGGGATCTCGATCGCGAATTCGTGACCGGTGGTATCGGCGGACAACGTTCGATGAAACTGCGCCAGATTTTGGGTGTCTTGCGTGACTCCTACTGTCGCAAAATTGGCATCGAGTATATGCACATCCAAGATCCCAAACAGCGCGCCTGGATTCGCGAGCGAGTCGAGATTCCTTACGAGAAGCCGGGCCACGATGAGCAAATGCGCATCCTGGGCAAACTCAATGAAGCTGAGGCGTTCGAAACCTTCTTGCAGACGAAGTACGTGGGTCAGAAGCGGTTCAGCCTCGAGGGTGCAGAGTCGGTTATCGCGCTGCTCGATGAGATGCTCGTCGAGGCAGCCGAAGACGGAGTCGATTATGTTGCAATCGGTATGGCGCACCGTGGTCGCCTCAACGTGCTCAGCAACATCGCTGGCAAAACGTACGGCCAGATCTTTAGGGAATTTGAGGGAGCTCAGACCGGCAACTCTGGCTCGGGCGACGTGAAGTACCACCTCGGAACCGAGGGCACCTTCACCGCACCAAACGGTAATAAGGTGCCGGTTTACCTCGCGGCGAACCCTTCGCACCTCGAAACGGTCAATGGCGTGCTTGAGGGAATTGTCCGGGCAAAACAAGATCGTCAACCAATCGCGAGCTTCAAGTCGTTGCCCATTCTGATTCACGGTGACGCGGCGATGGCTGGTCAGGGTGTGGTTTACGAAACACTGCAGATGTCTCAGTTGCGCGGGTACCGCACCGGAGGCACCGTGCACATCATCGTCAACAACCAGGTTGGTTTCACCACGCTCCCGCTTGATTCACGTACCGGAATTTACTCGTCAGACGTCGGAAAGGTGATTCAGACACCGATTTTCCATGTCAACGGCGACGACCCTGAAGCGGTCTTCCGAGTAGCACGCCTGGCCTTCGAATACCGTCAGCGTTTCCATCGCGATGTCATCATCGACCTGATCGCGTACCGTCGTCGTGGCCAT
>JALRLI010000047.1 GCA_023254555.1 Microbacteriaceae bacterium | reverse complement strand
CTTCGACGGTGAAGTCGTGGAATCAAACAGCGCCGTCGTTGATGACCCCTCGCTCGTCAACGGTGACCCCTACGGTAACGGTTGGATGATCAAAGTCGCTGTCACCGAACTTCCAGCCGATCTGCTCGACGCTGCCGCCTACGACGCACTCATCGCTGAATAATGCAGCCAGAATTTCTCGCTCGTCACATCGGCACGCTGGGCGCTGCCCAAGAGCAGATGCTCGCAACCGTCGGCTACGAGTCGCTTACCGAACTGGTTCACGCAGCTATCCCCGCTGATATTCAGATCGAGAAGTTTCGTGCCGCTGCAGACTCGGTGCTGCCAGAGCCGGTCAGTGAAGCAGAGGCGCTTGCCGAGCTACGTGAGCTGGCCAGCCGAAACACGGTTCGTCGCTCGATGATTGGCCTTGGCTATTACGACACGTTCACTCCCGCTGTGATCAAGCGCAACGTGCTCGAAAACCCGAGCTGGTACACCGCCTACACGCCGTATCAGCCAGAAATCTCGCAGGGTCGCCTCGAAGCTCTGATTAACTTTCAGACCATGGTCTGTGATTTGACCGGGCTCGATACGGCGAACGCATCCATGCTCGATGAATCAACGGCCGTGGTTGAGGCGATGATGCTCGCCCGGCGTGCATCCAAAGTCAGTTCGAACGTGTTCCTCGTCGACGCCGACGCGCTTCCTCAGACGAAAGCTTTGCTCGCGCATCGGGCAGAGCCGCTCGGAGTTGAACTCATTGAGGTCGACTTCGCTGACATGGCGCACTACGACCAAGCAGCGGCGATGGATGAACTCCCCGAAGCTTTCGGTGCGATCATCCAGTACCCCGGCGCGACCGGAAACCTCTACGACCCTAGCGAGGTCGTTGCTGCGCTGCGCGAGTCCGGCGCAATCGTCAGTGTTGCCGCCGACATCCTTGCGCTCGCATTGATCAAGTCGCCGGGCGAGCTCGGCGCTGACGTCGCAGTTGGAAGCACTCAGCGTTTCGGAGTGCCGCTCGGTTTCGGCGGCCCGCATGCCGGCTATCTCGCAGTGCGCACCGGTCTTGAGCGTTCGATGCCGGGTCGACTCGTCGGCGTTTCAGTTGATGCTGATGGGCATCCTGCCTACAGGCTTTCGCTGCAGGCACGCGAGCAGCATATCCGTCGCGAAAAAGCCACCTCGAATATCTGTACCGCGCAGGTACTGCTCGCGGTGATGGCTTCGATGTATGCGGTCTATCACGGGCCCGCCGGCATTCGTCACATTGCGTCAAGCGTGCACGACAAAGCGGTTCGCATCGCAGATGCACTCAGCGCAGCTGCTGCCGGCGGATTCTCCCTCGAGAACGAGAGCTTCTTCGATACGCTCACTGTCGATTGTGGTTCGGATGCTCGTGCCGCAGCAGTGCTCGAAGCAGCTCGAGCTGCCAACATCAACCTCTGGCGGGTACTCGACCACCACTTCGAACCAACCAGCGCTCTGCAATTCTCAGTTGATGAAACCACAACTGAGGCTGAGCTCGCTGCGGTAGCCGCTGCCTTCGGTGCCCCCGCACCCTCGGCCCCAGCTGCGACCAAATTCGCTTCTGTGATCCCCGCACCACTCGTTCGCACGAGCGAGTACCTCACTCACCAGATCTTCAACTCGCACACCTCTGAAACGTCGATGATGCGCTACTTGAAGCAGCTGGCCGACAAAGACTTCGCGCTCGACCGCGGCATGATTCCGCTTGGCTCGTGCACCATGAAGCTGAACGCAGCAACCGAGATGGAAGCAGTCAGCTGGCCTGAGTTTGCGGCGTTGCATCCGTTCGCACCCGAGGCTGAGGTCGCCGGATCGCTCGAGCTTATTTCGCAGCTCGAAACCTGGCTGGTTGATGTCACCGGCTACGACACCGTTTCGCTGCAGCCGAATGCGGGTAGCCAGGGTGAGCTCGCCGGCCTGATGGCTATTCGCGGCTACCACCTTGCGAACGGCGATACGCATCGTGACATCTGCCTGATTCCGTCGAGTGCTCACGGCACGAACGCAGCTTCGGCTGTGCTTGCCGGGATGCGCGTGATTGTTGTTGCCTGTGACGAGCTTGGCAACGTGGACCTCGAAGACCTTCGCGCCAAAATAGCTGAGCACGCTGACGAAATCGCCGCGCTGATGATGACGTATCCGTCGACGCACGGCGTCTACGAGCACGAGGTGCGGGCGATAACGGATGCCGTACACGCTGCTGGTGGCCAGGTTTATGTTGATGGCGCCAACCTTAATGCCTTGCTCGGATACGCGCGCTTCGGTGATTTCGGCGGCGATGTCTCACACCTTAACCTGCACAAAACCTTCTGTATTCCACACGGTGGTGGCGGCCCAGGAGTTGGCCCGGTCGCCGCTAAAGCGCACCTCGCGCCCTACCTTCCGGGCCACCCACTCGCGCAGCGCGCAGGCGACCGAGACCGCGGGCCGGTTTCAGCTGCGCCGTACGGCAGCCCGAGCATCCTGCCAATCTCGTGGGCCTATGTGCGCATGATGGGGGAGCAGGGCCTTGTTGCTGCGACCGGCGCCGCAGTGCTCGCCGCGAACTACATCGCAACGCGGCTTCGCGACTCCTACCCAGTGCTCTACACGGGTGAGAATGATCTCGTCGCACACGAGTGCATCCTCGATCTGCGTCCACTCAAGGCCGAGACGGGCATCACCGTCGACGACGTTGCAAAACGCCTAATTGATTTCGGCTTCCACTCGCCGACCATGTCGTTCCCCGTCGCGGGCACACTGATGGTTGAGCCAACCGAGAGTGAAGACCTCGCCGAGCTCGACCGTTTCATCGAGGCGATGATTGCGATTCGTACCGAAGCAGACGCGGTCGCTGCGGGCGAGTGGCCTGCCGACGATAACCCGCTCGTGAACGCACCGCACACCGCTCAGTCGCTGATTGCGCCGGTGGATGCCGACGGAAAGCCTGCTGAATGGCGGCGCCCTTACACCCGCGAGCAGGCTGCGTATCCCGTGAGCTCGCTCAAGCGCAACAAGTACTGGGTGCCGGTGCGCCGTATCGATCAAGCGTACGGCGACCGCAACCTCGTCTGCGCCTGCCCGCCGCCCGAGGCCTTTGCCGACTAACCGCGGCCGCAGCCAACACGAACGCAGCGACGAATAACTTGAAATGAGTGCGTCTGTGGTGGAGCATCCCAGCGAGGCAATCTACGCTGAGGGGATGCAGATTGAAGCACCGCACCCTGAATCGAGTCGGGCACGCACCTGGGCTGAGATCGTCATCGTGCTGGCGCTCTCGCTGGGCGCATCGGCCCTCTATTCGCTGGTGAGCTTCATCGACAAAGCGACACGTGAAACCGCGCTGAGCGAGCAAGCGAGTGAATTGAATCGCACCCTTGCTGAGCGTCCGGCATTCGACCTCACCTACCAACTACTCGGCATTGTGCTCGGCCTTGCCCCGGTAGCGCTCGTCATTTTTCTGACGTGGCAGCGGCAAAAGCCACACCTCGCAGGTCTTGGTATCACCGAGCTCAAACCGAGCTCGCTGCTCAGGGATGCGGGTGGAGGAGTCGCGTTAGCCGCCGCGGTGGGCATCCCGGGGATCGGTCTGTACGTCATCGCGCGCATCCTCGGTCTGAATACTCAAGTTGTCGCCTCGAGCCTCGCAGAACACTGGTACACCGTTCCGGTGCTCGTGCTGGCTGCGCTCAACGCTGCGCTGCTTGAAGAGTTCATCGTTGTGGCATACCTTTTCAATCGACTGCACAAACTGGGTTGGCGCCCGTGGTCGATCATCGTGTTCAGCGCCGTGCTTCGCGCGAGCTATCACCTTTATCAAGGAGTGGGTGGCTTCGTCGGCAACCTTGCTATGGGCTTCCTGTTTGCCTGGGTCTACAAGCGCTGGGGCCGGCTTCTTCCGCTAGTGATTGCGCACTGGATGCTCGACATCGCCAGCTTCGTCGGCTATGCCTGGGTTGCCTCGGTCTGGCCCGAGATTTTTTAGCCTTGCGACACGCTCTTACGACACGCTCTCTAAAAATGTTTGACAGCGAGAAATATATTCTGGTTTACTAAACCAACTGAAAAATATATGACTCGCTATCCCCAACGAGCCAGCCACATTGATTCAGGCATAATTTATCCCCAATGACGAGGAGAAATCGTGAGCAATGACGCTCCAAGCCAGAACACTGGCAAGGTGGATTACGAGGCTTTTGAACAAAGCCACGAATTCCAGCAATTGAAATATCGGTTCCGCCGATTTGTATTCCCTTGGTCGATCGCCTTCATGGTGTGGTTCCTTGCGTATGTGCTGATGAGCACCTACGCGAAAGACTTCATGTCGACCCCTGTCTTCGGGCTGGTGAACGTAGGCCTCATCTTCGGTCTACTTCAGTTCGTAACCACGTTCGGCATCACGATGCTCTACGTTCGGTTCTCGAACAAGACACTCGACCCGATGACCTCCAAACTCCGCGATGAGCTCGAGCAGCAGGCAGGTGGTAAATAATGAACGCTCTCACAAGTATTTTCCTCGCTGCTGACGCAGGTACCACGGCAGCAAAAAACAACCCGATCCTAAACATGTCGATCTTCCTCGTGTTCGTTCTGATCACGATGATTATCGTGATTCGTGCAAACCGACAGAGCAAAACGGCCGCCGATTACTACGCGGGTGGACGTTCGTTCACTGGTGGCCAGAACGGTATGGCAATCGCAGGTGACTATCTCTCTGCTGCATCGTTCCTCGGTATCACCGGCGCAATCGCACTGAGCGGTTACGACGGCTTTCTGTACTCAATCGGCTTCCTCGTAGCCTGGCTGGTTGCTCTGCTACTCGTTGCTGAGCTGATGCGAAACACCGCCAAGTTCACGATGGCCGATGTGCTCTCGTTCCGCCTGCACCAGCGCCCAGTGCGAATGGCCGCAGCGCTGACAACCCTTGCAGTGTCGTTCTTCTACCTGCTCGCGCAGATGGCCGGCGCTGGCGGCCTCGTGTCACTCCTACTCGGTATCACCGACAAGACTGCGATTTCGCTAGTCATCGCTGTCGTCGGTCTCGTGATGGTGCTCTACGTGCTCATCGGTGGCATGAAGGGAACCACCTGGGTTCAGATCATCAAGGCAGTTCTGCTCATCGGTGGTGCTGCGGTTATGACGGTGTGGGTGCTTGCACTCAACGGCTTCAACTTCAACACCCTGCTCGAGAACGCGGTTGCAAACTCACCGAAGGGTGATGCCATCCTGAATCCGGGCCTGAAGTATGCAAACCCAATCGACTTCATCTCGCTGGCGCTCGCGCTGGTGCTCGGTACCGCGGGTCTTCCTCACGTGCTGATGCGCTTCTACACGGTTCCTACCGCAAAAGAAGCACGCAAGTCGGTTGTATGGGCAATTTGGTTGATCGGTATCTTCTACCTCTTCACCCTCGTGCTCGGTTACGGCGCTGGCGCGCTCGTTGGCGAAGAAGCCATTCTTGCCAACGGCGGCGAGAACAACGCGGCTCCGCTGCTTGCTCTCTACCTGGGAGGTCCGCTGCTGCTCGGCTTCATTTCGGCTGTAGCGTTCGCAACGATCCTCGCTGTGGTTGCTGGTCTCACCATCACCGCATCAGCATCGTTCGCGCACGACGTCTACAACTCGGTATTCAAGAAGGGCCAAGCGTCTGCTGAGAAAGAAGTGAAGGTCGCTCGCATCACCACTGTCGTGATTGGTGCGCTGGCAATTCTGGGTGGTATCGCCGCTCAGGGTCAGAACGTTGCCTTCCTCGTGGCTTTGGCCTTCGCTATTGCAGCGAGCGCCAACCTGCCGACCATTCTCTACTCACTGTTCTGGAAGAACTTCAACACCCGCGGCGCTGTGTGGTCGATGATTGGTGGTCTGAGCTCAGCTCTGATTCTGATCATCTTCTCGCCAGTTGTTTCGGGCAAGGTTGATCCAGTAACCGGTGAGCTCACCAAGTCGATGATCCAGGGAGTTGACTTCCACTGGTTCCCACTCGATAACCCGGGCATCATCTCGATTCCGCTGGGCTTCTTGTTGGGCTGGATTGGTTCGCTGACGCAGAAGCGTCTCGAATCGCCAGAGTTGGCTGCTGAAATGGATGTCCGCGCTCTCACCGGTTTTGGTGCAGAGAAGCCGGTCGCTCACTAAGTAACGAACCCCATAAGAAGGGGCGTGACCTCCGGGTCACGTCCCTTCGCTTGTGCATGAGCTAAACTAGTACTTTGGCGCTCACCGACGTGGTTCGAGCATCCGCCATCTTCACAAATCAGGGAGCACCTTCATGGCCCTCGCAACACGCGATGACCTGCGCAACGTAGCTATCGTTGCCCACGTTGACCACGGTAAGACGACACTCGTTGACGCCATGCTGAAACAGACCAACTCGTTCGACGCTCATCATGAGGCAGACGATCGTGTGATGGATTCGAACGATCTCGAGCGCGAAAAGGGCATCACCATCCTCGCGAAGAACACCGCGATTGCGTACGCGGGCGAGCACCTCGCCAAGGCTGGTGAAAAAGCTGTTGCGAAGGGCGCGCTCACCATCAACGTGATTGACACCCCTGGTCACGCAGACTTCGGCGGCGAGGTTGAGCGCGGTTTGAGCATGGTTGACGGCGTTGTGCTCCTGGTTGACGCCAGTGAGGGCCCCCTGCCACAGACCCGCTTCGTGCTGCGTAAGGCACTTGAGGCTCAGCTGCCAGTGATTCTTGCAGTGAACAAAACTGACCGCCCGGATGCTCGCATCGACGAGGTTGTCGGTGAGAGCCAAGACCTGCTTCTCGGTCTCGCCAGTGACTTGCACGAAGATAACCCAGAGCTTGACATCGACTCGGTGCTCGACGTGCCAGTGGTGTATCTCTCGGGTCGTGCCGGCGCTGCCAGCCACAACAAGCCAGCTGACGGTAGCTTGCCCGATAACGACAACCTTGAGCCACTGTTCGAGGCGATTATCGAGCATGTTCCTGCTCCGACCTATGATGACGAGCATCCACTACAGGCACACGTGACCAACCTCGACTCGTCACCGTTCTTGGGTCGTATCGCTCTGCTTCGTGTTTTCCATGGCACGATCAGCAAGGGGCAGACTGTCGCTTGGGTGAAACACGACGGCACGGTACAGAACGTGCGCATCACCGAGCTGATGCTCACGAAGGCGTTGACCCGTTACCCAACCGAGCAAGCCGGTCCGGGCGACATCGTTGCAATCGCCGGTATCGAAGACATCACCATTGGTGAAACCATCGCCGACCCAGAAGACGTTCGGCCATTGCCGGCGATTACCGTTGATGAGCCCGCAATCGCGATGACCATCGGTACCAACACCTCACCTCTGGTGGGCAAGGTCAAAGGCCATAAGCTGACCGCCCGCATGGTGAAGGACCGCCTGGACGCCGAGCTGGTCGGCAACGTCTCGATCCGGGTGCTGCCCACCGAGCGTCCCGACACCTGGGAGGTTCAGGGTCGCGGTGAGCTGGCGCTGGCCATCCTCGTCGAGATCATGCGGCGTGAGGGCTTCGAGATCACCGTCGGCAAGCCGCAGGTCGTGACCCGCACCATCGACGGCAAGATCCACGAGCCCGTCGAGCGGCTGACGATCGACGCGCCGGAGGAGTACCTCGGCACGATCACCGAGCTGCTCGCCTCCCGCAAGGGCCGCATGGAGCAGATGACCAACCACGGCACCGGCTGGGTGCGGATCGAGGAGATCGTGCCCGCCCGCGGCCTGATCGGGTTCCGGACGGAGTTCCTGACGGAGACGCGCGGCACGGGCCAACTGCACCACGTGCTCGAGGGCTT
>JALRLI010000046.1 GCA_023254555.1 Microbacteriaceae bacterium | reverse complement strand
CACCACATGAGTGGTGCTCGCGTCCACTTTGTGGTTCTCGATTTACGGTCGAGAACCGATCGGCAACCAGGTAATTCTGGTTGCCCTCAGACTGATAAATCAATAGTGTTTCGGCGGCCATAGCGAAGGGGAAACGCCCGGTTACATTCCGAACCCGGAAGCTAAGGCTCTCAGCGCCGATGGTACTGCAGGGGGGACCCTGTGGGAGAGTAGGTCACCGCCGGACTTCTTCATTGAGAAGGGTCGTTTGGTTGGATCGCCACTGATGGTGATTCGTTCCAAACGGCCCTTTTCGCATTTAAAGTGCTGCACTATGCGTTGTGCTAGAAGCTAGAGTGATGATGTGAGAACCGTACGTGGAGCGAAAATCGTCATCACAGGGGCTGGCTCCGGAATGGGACTGCTCTATGCGAAGCGAGCATTTGCCGAGCACGCCAACGCAATCGCACTCTGGGATAGAGACGCTGCTTCGTTGCACCGGTTGCTCGAGGAGATGGGCCATCCCACGAACGTCAAACCGATAGAGGTTGATCTCGCCGACTTGAAGAGCATTTCACTCGCAGCCCGTGAAACCACTTCGTTCTTAGGAACGCCTGACATCCTAATCAATAACGCAGGAATCGTGCGTGGAAATTCCTATTTCTGGGAGACCGATAGCGCACAAGATAATGACATGACCATCCGCGTGAACACACTGGCTCCGATGCACGTGACTCGAGAGTTCCTCCCGAGCATGATCGCAGAGCCCGGGCGAGAGAAGCGCATCCTGAACGTTGCGTCGGCGGCAGCTACTGTTTCAAACCCGAGGATGAGTGTCTACGCGGCTTCGAAATGGGCCATGTATGGATGGAGTGATTCTGTCCGACTCGAGCTTGTACAGGCAGGCCAGAAGCATGTGAAAGTCACAACGTTCTGTCCCTCCTACGTGAGCACCGGTATGTTCGAGGGAGCGAGGGGAATGTTCCTCACCCCTGTTATCTCGCCTCAAAGAGCGGTGGATCACGCGTGGCGAGCCATGCTGAGTGGCAAACCCGTACAGCTCACGCCGTGGGCCGTGAATCTCGCCAAGCTTCTTAAGGGTGTCTTGCCCTTAGCAGCGTGGGACAAAGCAGCAAACTGGATGGGTGTCTACAGGAGCATGAAGATGTTCACAGGTCGAACTCAAGGTAAAGCCGAAACACGTGGGTCGACTTAGGGCGAGCAGCAGACCTCTACGGCAAATCCACCAGGTAGCGACTGTACGCAGTCACGGTGAAGAACGTAGGGAACGTGTCGCTGAGTGCGGCATCCCTAAAAATCTCCGCCGCTGCATCGTATCTGTCATCCTCGCTGCGCGTCACGTCAGAGAGTACCTGCGAAATGAGCGATTCAACCCACTGGCGTGTAATGAGAGTCCCCTCGACGGTGCTCTGGTCTTGGTGAATCCACTGCCAGATTTGCGATCGACTGATTTCAGCGGCTGAGGCGTCATCAGAGAGGTGGTCAATCTCAATCGTTCCTTCGCCACGAAGCCAAGACTCGATGTACGTGATGGCAGTGAGAACATTCTCGTAAACGCCAGCGTCGGTGATGTCAGATCCCATCTGGATGTCCAACAGCTCAGCTGACGAAACACTTACGTCTTCACGCTGCCTCTTGAGTTGGTTCGGTCGTCCATTCAGAATTTTGTCGAATTCCGCGCGAACAGGTGCAACCACCTCGGGGGATGACACCCAAGTTCCGTCGAAGCCGTCTTCGGCTTCACGCTGCTTGTTGCGAACCACCTTCGCCATAATTCGTTCAGTTTCCTCAGCAGTGGCATGGGTGGGGATGAAGCTCGACTTTCCGCCGATTGCGTGAGCGCCACGACGGTGACAGGTCTTCACGAGAAGCTCAGTGTATGCGCGCATGAATGGCACGGTCATTGTCACTTCACTGCGATCTGGAAGCACGAATCTGGCTCCGCGTCCGCGATAGTTCTTGATAATCGAGAACAGGTAGTCCCATCGGCCAGCGTTCAAACCCGCGCAGTGGTCTCTGAGCGCGTAGAGAATCTCATCCATTTCGAACGCTGCGGGGAGTGTTTCAATGAGAACCGTTGCGCGGATGGTGCCGTGCGGGAGGTCGAGCGTTCGCTCGGTGAAGTTGAAGATGTCATCCCACAGCTGCGCTTCCTCGCTCGATTCGAGCTTCGCGAGGTAGAAGTATGGACCACTTCCGCGAGCAATGAGCTCACGAGCGTTATGGAACACGTATAAACCGTAATCGACGAGGCTACCTGAAGCGGGAGAACTTTGTCCGTGCGTATCAGTGAACCGCAGGTGCTTCTCTACCAGGTGCCAACCGCGCGGACGAAGGATAATTGTTGGCGGGTGCTCATTGGTCACCCGAGTTGTTTTGCCATCTGCACTGGTCGCCTCGAGCGTGCCTCGAATTGCACGACTGAGCGTAATCTGACCGTCAATGATGTTATGCCAGGTCGGGCTGGTTGCGTCCTCGAGATCTGCGAGCCATATGTTCGCATTTGAATTCAGGGCTTGTACTGCTGACTCTGGATCAACGGGACCTGTGATTTCTACACGACGGTCTTCAAGACCCGGTCCGAAACCCGCAACTTTCCACGAATCATCTTCACGGATGTGTGCTGTGTCATCTCGGAACTTCGGGTCACGACCGTTACCAATTTCGTAGCGTTTGCGCATGCGGTCAGCGAGCCGATCATGTCGGGTACCGCTGAACAGCCGGTGCAGTTCAGAGACAAACTGCAGGGCTTCGGGCGTCAGGACCGTTTCGAATCCTGGCTCCAGTGTGCCGACGACCTCAAGTTTTGCTCCTCCAGCCGGTGGGGTAGCTCCTGGAGTATCTGAAGCGATTTTCTCGTTTGCTTTTTCTGCTGAACTGTTCATTTTTCACCTGTGCCTGGTAAAGAGCGATTGTTGGGGTTAGGTGTGGGGTTTTGGTTGGGGTGGACGGATACCCAAGAAGCTGAGGTCTCCATCCACCCCAATTAGGGGCTAGTGGAACTGGCCTTCTTCGGTCGAACCAACGAGAGCCAGAGTTGAAGCCTCTGGGTTCACGATGGTTGCAATCTCGTCGAAGTAGCCGGCACCAACCTCGCGCTGGTGGCGAGTTGCGGTGTAACCACGTTCTTCGGATGCAAATTCGCGCTCCTGCAATTCAACGTACGCTGACATGCCGTTACGCGCGTAGCCATGAGCGAGGTCGAACATGGAGTAGTTGAGTGAGTGGAATCCAGCCAGAGTGATGAACTGGAAGGTGAATCCCATAGCTCCGAGTTCCTTCTGGAACTTCGCGATAGTTGCATCGTCGAGGTGCTTCTTCCAGTTAAAGGAAGGGGAGCAGTTGTAGGCGAGCATCTGATCTGGGAAGTCAGCCTTCACAGCCTCCGCAAACTTCTTAGCCAGCTCGAGGTCAGGGGTACCTGTCTCCATCCAGATAAGGTCGGCGTAAGGAGCGTATGCCTTCGCGCGGGCGATACATGGCTCGATACCGTTCTTTACTCGGTAGAAGCCCTCTGCGGTGCGGTCACCCGTTACAAACTCTTGGTCACGCTCATCCACGTCTGAGGTGATGAGCGTTGCTGCCTCAGCGTCAGTACGAGCGATGATTACCGAAGGTACTTTCGCTACGTCAGCTGCCAAACGAGCAGCGGTGAGCGTGCGGATGTGCTGTTGCGTCGGGATGAGTACCTTACCGCCGAGGTGGCCACACTTCTTCTCTGATGCGAGCTGGTCTTCCCAGTGCACACCTGAAGCGCCAGCGACAATCATCGCCTTCTGCAGTTCGTAGGCGTTAAGTGGGCCGCCGAAGCCAGCTTCAGCATCTGCAACGATAGGAACGAGCCACTCGTCAACTGATTTGATGCCCTCGGAGAATTCAATCTGGTCTGCACGCAGCAGCGCATTGTTGATGCGGCGAACAACCTGAGGAACCGAGTTCGCTGGGTAGAGCGACTGGTCAGGGTAGGTGTGGCCCGAAAGGTTCGCATCACCTGCAACCTGCCAACCCGACAGGTAGATCGCGCGCAGACCGGCCTTAACCTGCTGAACAGCCTGGTTGCCAGTGAGAGCGCCGAGAGCGTTTGTATACTCACCCTTCGCTGCTTCATCGGTGAGCTGCTTCCACAGAAGCTCGCTTCCGCGGCGGGCGAGAGTGTGCTCTTCCTGAACGTTGCCCTGAAGTCGGACTACTGACTCTGCACTATAGTCGCGGGTGATGTTCTTCCAGCGAGGGTTAGTGCTCCAGTCTTTTTCGAGAGCCTCTGCTGCTTTCTTCGTATCAATTGACACGTTGTCTCCTGACTTTCTTGTCCCGAATTTCGATCGGTGAAATTTCTTAGTTCTATTCTCAAGCAGCTTCGGAGCCGCTAGATACCATTTCATGGGGTGAAATATTGCGAAATTTCTATTTGCCAGAAAAACTTGAATGTGAAACGATGAACGCATGAGTATTTCAGAGGTCAATGCACCGTTTTCGGCAGAAGCAGACGCCCTCACGCTCGGGCGCCGAATACGAGACCGTCGCGTTGAACTCGGCCTCACGCTCGAACAGCTGGCTTCGGCTGTTGATAGGGCGGCATCACAAGTGTCAGCAATTGAGAATGGCAAACGAGAACCGCGGCTGCCGCTCTTGAGGGCTTTCGCTCACGCACTGGGGGTTACCGTCGACGATCTCTTACGAGACGAAGCCCCTACGGAGAGAGCGGCACTCGAGATTGCCGTCGAGAGAGCGCAGCGAAGTTCGGTGTTTACCTCTCTCGGTATTCAACCAATTCGAGTTTCGAAAACCACGAGTGATGAAACGTTGAAAGCGATACTGGCTCTGCATTCGGAAGTCGATCGACTCAATCGTGAACGTGCGGCCACGCCTGAAGAAGCGCGAAGAGCGAACACTGTTTTGCGCAAGGAAATGCGTGCCAAGAATAACTATTTCAGAGAGCTCGAGCTAGAGGCGAAAAAACTTCTCGATTCCGTGGGCTACAGCGGCGGTCCAATCCTGCAGCAGACTATTTCTGACATGGCAGCTCGGCTTGGCTTCTCGCTCCACTATGTTCATGACTTGCCGCACTCGACGCGATCCGTAATCGATAAGAGGAATAATCGTCTCTACCTGGGCACACACGCGACAGGGGCAGGTGACGCGAGGAAACCAATCTTGCAATCGCTCGCAAGTATCATTTGCGGCCACACCGAACCAAACAGCTACTCGCAATTTCTTCTGCAGCGAGTGGAAGCGAACTACCTCGCAGGTGCGATCTTGCTGCCAGAAGAAGGAGGTGTCCGAGTGCTGTCCGAGGCAAAAGCTTCGAGACAGATTTCAATGGAGGATCTCAGGGATGCGTTTGGCGTGAGCTATGAAATGGCCTGTCACAGGTTCACAAACCTAGCTACCGAGCACCTTGATTTACCCGTGCATTTCATGAAGGTTCACGATTCTGGAACACTCATCAAGGCGTATGAGAATGACAATGTGGTTTTTCCCTCTGATGCTCTCGGTGCGTATGAAGGGACAACGGTGTGCAGACAATGGACGGCGCGAACGGTCTTCTCTGCAACAGACCGGTTCAGCCCCTGGTACCAGTACACAGACACTCCCGGTGGGAGCTACTGGTGCACGTCGCGTGTAGAAAAAGCCAAAGAGGGAGAATACTCGGTTAGCGTTGGCGTACCTTTCTCATTAGTCAAATGGTTTCGAGGTCGGGACACGTCGCATCGAACCGTGTCAAAGTGCCCTGATGAGTCTTGCTGTCGGAAAGCCCCTAACGCGATGGCGCAGAAGTGGGAAGGGTCGGCTTGGCCGGAAGCCAGAACTCCTACGTCGCTACTCGCGGCCTTGCCGACTGGAACATTTCCTGGCGTTGACTCGACAGAAGTGTACGAATTTCTAGAAGCACACGAAGCAGAGCATTAAAGCATCTTCAATTTCTGACATCAAGAGAAAAATGGGCAATTCTTATCCTCGATATCGAAGTAGTTTTCATTTTTCTCTAGCAAATTATTACTGGCGAAATCTACCCATCGTGACCATAAAAATCAAATTTCGAAACAGTGTATTTCTGCGCTAACGTAGAAGTGTTCTACCGGAAAGCCGGGTTTCCTAAACAAAGTTAAGTGGGTGAATTCGTGTCAGAAAATCATGATCAACATGATCTCCACGAAACCCAGGCTGCAACCTCTCAGCATTTCAAAGCGGAGCTTCAGAAGCTTATTGAAGCGCGGACCATTGACCTCAGCGTTGATGAGAAAGATGCGGTCGCGGCATTGCCATCGGGTGCAGCACTTCTTGTTGTGCGTCGTGGGCCAAACTCCGGGGCACGCTTTTTGCTCGATCAGAACTCGACCATTGCTGGTCGCCACCCTGAGGTGGACATCTTTCTTGACGATGTGACGGTATCCCGCCGGCACGCTGAATTTGTTCGGCGTGGAACGCAATTTAGCGTTCGGGACCTGTCGTCGATGAATGGCACATTTGTTGAGGGTGAGCGTATCGATGAAGATACGGAGCTTACCGATGGCATGGAGGTTCAAGTGGGTAAATTTAAACTCACGTTCTTCGCTTCGGCCCATGACCTCGGGTCGGAGGGTCGCTAAGTGACAGTAGCAATTTCGCAGTCTGTACTTCCCAATGAACCGATGCTCGGCATCGGTCAGGTGTTGAATAAACTCACCGGCGAGTTTCCAGATCTCACCCCTTCAAAACTGCGCTTCTTGGAAGACCAAGGATTGATTGAGCCAGCGCGCACTCGATCTGGTTACCGCAAATTTACGCAGGCTCACCTTGAGCGACTGAGACTAATTCTCACGCTGCAACGCGATCACTATCTTCCGTTGAGAGTCATCTCGAATTTCTTGGCCGAACTCGATGCAGGCGGTGACCCTGAGATCCCTGGCAGCGGCAATCAGAGAAGCGCTTCTTCGATGCTTACTCCGCAAGCAGTGCTCACAAGAGCTGAACTCTTGAAGCAGACGGGTTGTACCACCAAACTGCTGAGTGACGCCATAAGTGCAGGTCTCATCCCTGCTGCCGATGTGTTCGCCCAAGATGCGGTTCAGACGCTCAGTTCGCTCGTCGCGCTCTCACTGCGTGGAATTACGCCGCATCATCTTCGGGGAATGCGTGCACTTATCGAACGGGATGTTGAGTTCATTGAACGCGCTGCGCCAATCTCGCCTGCGCGAGGTGACGGGGTGAAGCAGGCACAGGTTCTCGAGGAGAGGCTTGAAATTGCCGGTCTGCTCGATACCATCCGAGTCAGCGTGGTTCGAACCCGGCTGCACGCTAAAACTGCGACACGCCGAGGCTGAAAACGCGTAGGTCGTTGCCTATCCGGTCTTTGCTAGGTAACTTTGAAGTGCTGGTTGAAGCTTTTTGAGCCGGCAGGAACGAGGAAATGCCATGGCCGATGCTCAGCGCGGACAACAGCAGACTGAGAGTCTAGGCTTACTCTTCACTGATGGTTTACCTGATCTGGAAAACTCAGGGGGATTCAGGGGAGCGGTAGCTGCTCGCGCGGCGGGCATCAGTTATCGACAGCTCGATTACTGGGCGCGAACAGACTTGGTTGTTCCGACTGTGCAGGACGCCGCTGGCTCTGGATCACAGCGACTGTATGGCTTCCGCGACATCCTTGTTCTGAAACTCGTGAAAAGACTTCTCGACACTGGAATCTCGCTTCAGCAGATTAGGACCGCCGTCGAGCAGCTTCGAAACTCAGGAATCCACGATCTCGCTCAGACCACGCTGATGAGTGACGGTGCAACCGTGTACATGTGTACATCAGACGATGAGGTCATCGACCTCGTCGGTCGAGGACAAGGCGTCTTTGGTATCGCCGTGGGCAAGGTGCTCAGTGAAGTTCACCATTCGCTCATTGACATCGAGGAGCTACGCGAAGACCCGCTAGACGAACTCGCAGCCCGTCGCGCAGCGAAAAAGATTTCGTAACTAGGCGCTCGGCTGCCCTGTTTTTACTCAGCGCTCGTGGAGTGAGCGTCGCTTTCGGCGCCGGACTCACTGTCTGCA
>JALRLI010000045.1 GCA_023254555.1 Microbacteriaceae bacterium | reverse complement strand
CGACAGAGGGAATGAAAACAACTTCTTCTTCAACCTGAACTACAGGCATATCAGTGGTGTCTTCGAGAAGCGCACCAAAAAGCTCGTCAATGCCCAGTTCTTCTTCAACCTCGGCAGCAACTACTGGCTCAACATGAACAGCAGAGACAGTGGGCTGCGGAGCAGTAATCGGCGCGGAAGAACGCATGGCCCGCATCTGCTCTTCGAGCAAACGAGCGAGCTCTTCATCAGAGTGAGGCTGGAATGTTGATTCTGAATTATCAGTCATAGTTCACGCCTCCTTGAGTTTGTGTAGGGGAAATCCCCTGAAGAGCACACTACTTGAACACCAAACGTTAACCCAAAAGTTCACGGCAGAGAGTCGTCAACAAAAAGAAAGAGCGCCGCATTTCTGCGACGCTCTTTCACACGAGTGGGCCCTACCGGGCTCGAACCGATGACATCCACGGTGTAAACGTGGCGCTCTACCAGCTGAGCTAAAGGCCCTCCGCGTCAACGACGCTCATTCATCATAGCGTGAACACAGGGGGTGTTCGCCAATCGGCGGTCGCGTGCCGAGATTAGAACAGTTTAAGGGCCTTTCGGTAGGCCGTGAAATCCCTCGCCTCTCCAGGTGCCGTGATGATTGTTTCAACCACTTTGCCGTCTTGCCCGATGACGAAAGTGGCGCGATTTGCGAAGCCTGTCTCTTCGATGAACACGCCATATTGCCTGGCTACTCCGCCATGTGGCCAAAAATCTGCGAGGAGGTCGAATTCGTACCCTTCCTGGTCTGCCCAGGCTTTGAGAGTGAACTTTGAATCAACAGACACCGCGATCAGCTGGATGTTCTCATCACTGAACACGCTCAAGTTATCTCTCAATTCACAAAGCTCTCCGGTGCAAATTCCTGAGAACGCGAGCGGGAAGAACACAAGCACCACCGGCTTCTCACTCAGCTTCTCGCTGAGCTTCACAGGCTCGCCGTGCTGATTGGCGAGTTCAAAATCGGGCGCGATTTCACCTACAGAAAGAGTCATTACATTGTCCTCAAAACGATGGAGCAGCTGTTGCTCCGCAAAATTTTGCGTGTCGCATGATTCTAACGCGAGCGATCTTTCGGTAGGGTTGTCATCACGTTGAATTCACCACCCCGAATTCGCCGAGCAGCTGATGCGCATCCTTGCATCAACGAGCAGAGAGAAAGTTGGCTACCCGTGCCCGTAAACCATGAAGATCCATACTCCGTCGATTACGTAGATTCTGATCCGCAAGAGACGGCCGAATGGCAAGAATCTCTCAACGAGCTCGTTGACCGACGTGGCGCGGGCCGCGGCCGAGAAATCATGATGAGCATGCTTGAGCGCTCTCGTGAGCTCCATCTCAGTGTGCCAATGGTGCCGAAAACGGACTATGTGAACACTATCGCACCTGAGAACGAGCCTGAGTTTCCCGGTGATGAAGAGCTCGAAAGACGCTACCGCAGCTGGATCAGATGGAACGCTGCAATGTTGGTTCACCGTGCACAGCGCCCAGGAATCGGCGTGGGCGGTCACATTTCTACCTATGCTTCTGCCGCTTCACTCTACGAGGTTGGCTTTAACCATTTCTTCCGCGGTCAGGATCACCCCGGGGGCGGAGATCAGATCTTCGTTCAGGGTCACGCGTCACCGGGCATGTACGCCCGTGCGTTTCTCGAGGGGCGCATGTCGTCAGACCAGCTCGACGGCTTCCGTCAGGAGAAGTCACATCTCGGGGGCGGGCTACCGAGCTATCCGCATCCACGTCTGCTGCCAGATTTCTGGCAATTCCCTACAGTTTCGATGGGCTTAGGCCCGATTAACGCTATCTATCAAGCTCAGCTCAATCGTTACTTGCACAATCGGGGTATCAAAGACACTTCGCAGCAACACGTCTGGGCGTTCTTAGGCGATGGCGAGATGGATGAGGTCGAGAGCCGAGGGCAGCTGCAGGTGGCAGCGAACGAGGGCCTCGATAACTTGACATTTGTCGTCAATTGCAATCTGCAACGACTTGATGGGCCAGTGCGAGGTAACTCCAAGATCATCCAGGAGCTCGAAAGCTACTTCAGGGGCGCTGGCTGGAACGTTATCAAGGTTATTTGGGGTCGCGAGTGGGATACGCTCCTCAAGGCCGACGAGTCCGGTGCGCTCCTCAACCTGATGAATGTCACTCCTGATGGCGACTTCCAAACGTACAAGGCCGAGAGTGGCGCCTACATTCGTGAGAACTTCTTCGGACGCGACCCCGAGGCCCTGAAATTGGTCGACGATTACACCGATGAGCAGATCTGGAAACTGCGACGCGGCGGACACGACTATCGCAAAGTGTATGCCGCCTTCAAAGCTGCGATGGAGCACAAGGGTCGTCCGACAGTGATTCTCGCGCACACCGTGAAGGGTTATGGTCTGGGACCGCACTTCGAAGGTCGCAACGCGACACACCAGATGAAGAAGATGACGCTCGAAGATCTGAAGAAGTTCAGAGACACAATGCGAATTCCAATCACTGACGCGCAGCTTGAGGAGAACCCCTACCTCCCGCCGTATTACCATCCGGGCGAAAACGACCCCGCGATTCAATATGTTCAGGCACGTCGACGTGAGCTCGGAGGGTACCTGCCAAGCCGAAGCGCGCAGCATGTCCCAGTCGTTCTGCCGGCCAAGAATGATTACGCGATTGCGTTGAAGGGCTCCGGTCAGCAAGAGGCTGCCACGACGATGGCTTTTGTGCGAATGCTCAAAGATCTGATGCGAAACAAAGACTTTGGCCAGAGAATCGTTCCAATCATCCCAGACGAAGCCCGCACCTTCGGGATGGACTCATACTTCCCCACTTCGAAGATTTACAATCCACACGGCCAAACCTACATTTCTGTAGATCGTGAGTTGTTGCTCTCGTACAAGGAAGCAACTGATGGTGTGTTAATTCACGTAGGCATCAATGAGGCAGGTGCACTCGCAGCATTCACCGCCGTGGGCACGAGCTATGCAACCCACGGTGAACCCCTGATTCCTGTGTACATTTTCTATTCCATGTTTGGTTTCCAGCGCACAGGTGATGCGATCTGGGCTGCGGGAGATCAGATGGCGCGGGGCTTCATGATCGGCGCAACAGCTGGCCGCACCACACTCACGGGTGAAGGACTCCAGCACGCTGATGGCCATTCGCTCTTACTTGCCGCGACGAACCCTGCGGTAGTCGCCTATGATCCCGCTTATTCGTATGAGATTGCTCATATCTTCGAGTCGGGGCTCGAGCGAATGTACGGCGGCATGCACGAAGACCCTAATGTGATTTACTACCTCACTGTCTACAACGAGCCCGTCAAACAGCCTGCACAGCCAGACGATGTCGATATCGATGGCATTGTGCGAGGTATCCATCGTGTGAGCAAGTCTGCGGGCACCGGCATTCCAGCACAGCTCCTGGCTTCTGGAGTCGCTGTGCCATGGGCGCTTGAAGCGCAGGAGATTCTCGCCAACGACTACGGCGTCAGTGCCGATGTGTGGAGCGTCACGAGCTGGACTGAGCTGAACCGCGATGGCAACACTGCGGAACACCACAATTTCCTTCACCCAGATCTGCCTGCAATGGTGCCATATCTCACCTCGAAATTACAGGGCGCGGAAGGTCCTGTCGTCGCTGTCAGCGACTGGGCTACAACCGTGCCGGAGCTCATCAGACCCTTCGTGCCGAATCGCTTTGCTGCACTCGGCGCAGACGGTTTTGGTTTCTCTGATACACGTGCGGCAGCGAGACGATACTTCGGTATTGATCGCGAGTCGATTATTGTGAAAACGCTGCAGCTACTCGCGGCTGACGGCAAGATTGATACCAAGGTTGCCGCGGAAGCTGCTCTCAAGTACCAGCTGACAGATGTTCGGGCCGGAACAACCGGCAATGCGGGCGGCGAGAGCTAGCAATCGGTTCAACATATTCTGGCAATTGCCTCGCAGTCTGCCAGAATTGAGTTGTGATTCTTGTTGCATGCCCTGGACAGGGCTCTCAGACCCCTGGTTTTCTTGAAGCATGGATTGAGAGCGACGATAATCGCACGTATCTCGAGAAGCTGTCTGACGCTGCAGGCGTTGACCTCATCACGCATGGCAGCGTGAGCGACGCCGATACGATCAAAGACACCGCTGTCGCTCAGCCATTGATTGTGGCCGCATCATTGCTGTCATGGCGTTCACTGAGCGCTCAAGCGGATACCTCTGCGGTTTCCGTTGCGGGCCACTCGGTTGGTGAATTTGCGGCTGCAGCTATCGCAGGCGTGATTTCAGATGTTGAGGCGATGCAACTCGTGGCGGTACGCGGGCAAGCCATGGCTGCTGCTGCAGCACTCGAGGAGACCGGCATGGCAGCTGTAGTCGGAGGGGAAGAAGCTGAAGTCGTCGCGGCAATTGCATCCGCCGGGCTCACCCCAGCCAACATGAATGGCGCTGGGCAGATTGTTGCGGCGGGCGCCAAGCAAGAATTGCAGGCCTTCGTTCAAAACCCGCCAGCAGGTACGAGAGTCATTCCCCTTCAGGTTGCAGGTGCGTTTCACACCCAATTCATGACTCCTGCTGTTGAAACGCTTCAAGCACGCGTTGCTTCGATTGCGCCTGCGAAACCCGCGTTGCCGCTGTATTCGAACAACGACGGCTCAAAAGTGAGTGATGGCGCACGTTTTACCGAGCTCCTCGTCAGTCAGGTTTCGAACCCAGTGCGCTGGGACGCCTGTATGAATTCATTCCTACGCGATGGAATCTCAGGTTTCATTGAGTTACTCCCTGGCGGCGCACTGACCGGTATTGCGAAACGTGCAATGAAGGGCGTGCCCGCAGTTGCGATCAAGTCTCCTGAAGATATTGGCTCCGCTGCTGAGCTCATCGGCTAAAGATCGAGTATTGAAGAGACCTACTACCCCCATGAAGATAGGCAAGTAATGGCGACTATGAACCAGAGCACGGGCACACAGTTCACACGCATCCTCTCGGTTGGTGCCTCGCGCGGCGATCTGCACGTTCCAAATGATGATCTGATTGGACCCATCGACTCATCAGACGAGTGGATTCGCCAGCGCACAGGCATCATAGAGAGACGTCGTGCGAGTGCCAATATTTCTGCTACCGACTTAGCTACTGAGGCTGGACGCCAGGCGGTCGAGCGGTCAGGTGTTTCGCCGGATGAGATCAACGCGGTAATCATCGCCACCATCAGTAACCCCGTGCAGACGCCATCCATGGCTGCGTTGGTTGCGGAACGCCTCGGCCTTACCCCTGCTGCAGCGTTTGATATTTCTGCCGCGTGTGCCGGTTACACGTACGCAGTCGCGCAGGCCGATTCGTTCGTGCGCTCAGGACTCGCGAAGAATGTGCTCGTCATTGGCGCTGAAAAGCTTTCTGAAATCGTGCATCCTGCCGACCGATCCATTTCTTTCCTACTCGCAGATGGAGCCGGCGCAGTTGTGATTGGTGCGAGCGATCACGTCGGCATCTCCCCCACTGTTTGGGGCTCGGACGGCGGTAAATGGGAAACCATCGGGATGACCAATACGCTGCTCGAATATCGTGACGCCAAGGGTGAGTTGGAGTGGCCAACACTTCGTCAAGACGGCCAGTCTGTATTCCGCTGGGCAGTCTGGGAGATGGCAAAGGTTGCACGCCAGGCTCTCGAACAGGCTGGTATCACCGTTGATGATCTGGCCGCCTTCATCCCTCACCAGGCGAATATGCGAATTATCGACGAGTTCGCGAAGCAGTTGAAACTTCCGGAGTCTGTCGTCGTCGCTCGTGACATTGAACACATGGGTAATACCTCGGCTGCCTCTGTTCCACTGGCGATGCACGCGTTGCTCGAAGATCATCCGGAGCTTTCAGGTGGACTGGCGCTCCAGATCGCTTTTGGAGCTGGACTGGTTTATGCAGCTCAGATCGTAGAGCTTCCCTAAATCGGGATCCGCCACCGACTACACTTGCTATCGATCCCAACAATCAAGGAGAAAATCACATGGCTCTCAGCAACGAAGAAGTACTCGCCGGTCTGGCAGAACTCATCAACGACGAAACCGGTATTGCCGCTGACGTGGTTGCAGCAGAGAAGTCGTTCACCGATGACCTCGACATCGATTCAATCTCGATGATGACCATCGTTGTAAACGCAGAAGAGAAGTTCGACGTGAAGATTCCAGACGACGAGGTTGCAAACCTCAAGACCGTCGGTGATGCTGTCGATTTCATCGTTAAGGCTCAGGCCTAACCCACGTTGATGGGGTGGGGAATCGCCCTCACCCCAAACAAGTTTTTTCGCGAAGGTTTACACGGAGTACGCGCATGACCAAGAAAATCGTTATCACCGGCCTGGGTGCCACTACCCCGCTCGGCGGAACCATGGCGAGCACTTGGGATGCGCTCCTGGCGGGCGAGAGTGGCGCGCGAACTATTGAGGCTGAGTGGGTAGAGCAGTATGAGCTACCCGTTACCTTTGCCGCTCAGGCCCGCGTTGCTGCCGCTGATGTGCTCGAGCGCGTCGAGACCAAGAGACTTGATCCGTCGAGTCAGTTTGCGCTGATCGCTGGTCGTGAAGCCTGGGCAGATGCAGGTCTCACAGAACTCGCTCCAGAACGCTTGGGCGTTGAATGGGCGACCGGCATAGGCGGCGTATGGACGCTGCTCGACGCGTGGGATACGCTGCGCGAACGCGGCCCCCGACGCGTGCTACCGATGACGGTGCCGATGCTCATGCCGAATGGCCCTGGGGCTGCGGTTGGAATGGATCTTGGCGCGAGGGCAGGTATTCGCACCGCCGTTTCAGCCTGCGCATCCAGCACAGAATCACTGGTAAATGCCTACGATCACCTTCAGGCCGGCGATGCCGACGTCATTATCGCCGGTGGCTCTGAGGCTGCAATTCACCCCATCACCATCGCTTCGTTTGCTGCTATGCAAGCCCTTTCAAAGCGCAATGATGACCCCGCACGTGCCTCACGTCCGTATGACATTGATCGCGATGGCTTCGTGATGGGTGAGGGTGCCGCAGCGATTGTTGTTGAGACCGAAGAACACGCCAAGGCACGCGGCGCAAAGATTTATGCTGAGCTCATTGGTGGATCAGTCACCTCCGACGCCTACCACATCACCGCACCAGACCCAGAGGGCAGTGCCGCAGCTCGAGCGATGCTGCAGACCATCACCAACGCCGGCTACGACGTTTCGGACGTGCGTCACATCAACGCCCACGCGACCTCGACGCCGGTTGGTGACATTGCAGAGTTCAATGCGCTCAAGCGTATCTTCGGTGACAAGCTTGCGAGCATCCCTGTTTCTGCGACCAAAGCTTCTACCGGTCACCTCCTCGGTGGAGCTGGCGCTATTGAGGCGGCGTTCACCATTAAAGCCCTCGAAACTCGTACGCTTCCCCCTACGATCAACCTCGAGAATCAAGATCCAGAGATTCAGGTTGATGTGGTTACATTACCTCGTTCGATTGAGGGTGATGCGGTGGCGATCAGTAACAGCTTTGGTTTCGGTGGTCATAACGCCGTTGCCGGCTTTCGCACCATTTAGCGTTTCTCTAGCCGTTGACACTGGCTCGGTTGAGCCAGACAAGACTCCCCGGTGAACCCGCGTGCCTGAACGGCTCGAGTTCGTCATCCCACGCCTGACCGAGCGCCAACCTGAGTTCACGCGTCAATTGAGCGCTGTCATTCCCAGAGTTTTCAATTGCAGACCGAATGCGATCTTCAGGAACAACCGTGTTTCCTGCGGTATCGAGTTGCATGTAGAAAATGCCAAGCTCGGGCGTGTGCAGCCAACGTCCACCATCATTCGCCGCGGAAGCGTTCTGGGTTATCTCGAACCGCAGCTGATCCCACCCGCGTAGTGAAGAAGCAACCAGAGCAGCGGTTGCTTCTGAGCCCTGCCACTCGAACTCGGCTCGCATAGTTCCTGGCAGAATCGGCTGTTCGCTCCATGCGAAGCTGACGGCGTGACCGAGTGCCCTGCCAAGCGCCCACTCCATATGTGGCATCATCGCAGGCAGACAAGAGTGCACGTAAAGTACGCCACTCGTGTTATTTTCAGCCATTCTTTCCTCCATCGACTCGATCGTCTTCCCCAACGTCGATTCAATGTTTGGCTGTTCTGTGAAAAGTATGACGAAAAAAGCCGACAAACTCAAGCGTGGCAAGCCCAATTCACAGCTTTTCACTGCTTGACTCAAATGGAAAATGTAGGCAAAACCAGCGTGGGACGCTTCTGTCAAAGGGTGGTGCAGGTGTCAGCGATTTCTAGTGCCATACTCGCACTGCTCACCCAAGGCAATGCCTACGGGTTGCAATTACGAAACGAGTTGGACGCACGCCTGCGTC
>JALRLI010000044.1 GCA_023254555.1 Microbacteriaceae bacterium | reverse complement strand
AACAGTCGAGGTGGTTGGAATCCGTATCACTCAGGTTCGGGCATTTGATGGAACGTTGTGGTTCATTCGCAACGGCGAAATTCTCAAGCTCGGAAACTCGTCACATGGCTGGGGCCGGGCAATCGTTGATGTCAGTGTTGAGCCAGAAACGAATTTAGCTGAGGTGAAATCTGTGCTGGAGGCGGTCGCCAATGAGGTGGTGGCGAGCGAAGAAATTCGAGCCAAGGTTTCTGGCGCCCCAGAAGTAGGCTCTGGGCTGAACCACATCAGTGAGGACCGTGCAACCGTTCGGGTTACGGTCAAGACTGCGGCGGATGAGCAAGACACCGTAGAGAGAGCCATCCGTGAGGCAATGAAAACAAAGTTCGACGCCCTTGGCATTAGGTTTGCTCCAGATAAATCAGCTTTTATTCTCAGACAGTGGCCGACTGATGTCTCAGAATGATTCGACCGCTGAAAATCAGCCTGTAACTCGGATGACTCTGCGCAATGGCGAAATGGGCGAAAGTGTCATCACATCTTTTTACGACCAGGTAGGTGGTCACGATACGTTTGCTGGAATTGTTGATCGTTTCTACGACTCGGTTCAGAAAGATCCAATTCTCTTCGAAATGTATCCGAAGGAGGATATTGAAGGGGCAAAAACCCGGCTGTGCATGTTCTTGGAGCAGTATTGGGGTGGACCGGCAACGTATTCTGAATTGCGCGGTCATCCGAGACTGAGGTTACGGCACGCTCCTTTCCACATAAACCCTGACGCTCGGGACAGATGGTTGACGCATATGCGGGATGCCGTGGCGAAGGCAAAGCTCTCACCCTTGCACGAAGAAACGCTGATCGATTATCTCGACCGCGCAGCCCACGCCATGGTCAATGTCTTTGATTGACGCCCAATCAGTTTCGGCGGCCCACGAGAACGTGCCCGAGAGCAGTAGATAGCCTCAGCCAGTTTCCCGACTCAAAAAGTTGCGCGGACTCTCCCGCGCTCAAAAAACCCAGCATGTGCCCGGTGAACGCTACCGATCGAGGAACTGCGACCTTCTGTTTGTCAGGCTCACTGCCCATTTCAATCGGAGCATTCCACACTCGAGAACGGACATCTCGAACGACTAAGTCACCTGGGCTGTGCGGCAATGCCTCCGCGACTTCTTCAATACCAGCGAGCGCATCCTTCGACAGCAAGGCGACATCAAGTTCGCCAATTTTTTCCCAACCACCCTTCGGCGGGTCGATGCCAACCCAAGCCGCACTCTCACGCATAGGTGGGATGCCTAACTCAAGTTCTCCGTAAGAAAGATGCGCGATGCGATCGAGCATGCCCCGAGTGGAGACTAACGCGTCGAAAGGCTCTGAGTCAGTGGCATGCATAATTCTCATCCCGAGTACTGTCGGCGCTTCGTCGAGAAGGCCGAATGGGGCAAATGTGCACACAGTGATGCGCAAAACATCCTCCGAGAGAGTAAGCCTCACCACTGAATCGGTTACTGGCATCGAGCGCTCAAGGAAGAGCCGAAAATCACTCAAGCTCTCGGTATCAGCAAACTTCACGACTTCGCCCGACCGAGCTTCAGCGGCTCATCTTGCCATAGCTGCAGATCAGCTCTTGCGGCCTCTGAGATTCTGAGTGGCCTCTCCGTTTCAGCATCAACGAGCACGATCGTGATAACCGCTTGAGCATAGAGAGCATCGTCGCCCTGCGAGCTTCGGATCTGGCAGTGAAATTCGAAGCTGCTCCCTCCAATTTTCCCAACCCATAGGGCAACCATCACAGGATGAGGGGTGTACGGCATCATCCGGTGGTAATCGATACTCTGGCTGGCTATCAGCAGGTATTTATCTTTGTCAGTGAGCGAGAAATGCTGCGAGAAGTTCATTTCGTTTGGAGCGTCAGCACTCCAAATAACCCTGGTCCTCGCTTCTTCAAGGATTCCAGCCACCGCAACGTTGTTCACGTGGCCATAGGCGTCGAGATCACCAAAACGGAGCTGGATTGGTATCTGCGCTTTCATTGATTTGCCACTCGCTCTGGGCTGGGAATCGCTTAGTCGCGAGTCAGTTTTCGGTACGTAACCCGAGAGGGGCGAGCGGCATCGGCACCTAAACGCGAAACTTTGTTCTCCTCATACGCTTCAAAGTTACCTTCAAACCAGTACCAATTCGCCGGGTTCTCATCAGTTCCTTCATAGGCGAGAATGTGCGTCGCGATTCGATCCAAGAACCATCTATCGTGAGTAATCACGACCGCACAGCCGGGGAACTCTAACAGCGCGTTCTCAAGGCTGGACAGCGTTTCCACGTCGAGATCGTTGGTGGGCTCGTCGAGCAGCAGGAGGTTGCCACCCTGCTTCAGCGTGAGCGCCAGGTTTAATCGGTTTCGTTCTCCACCTGAAAGCACGCCAGCGGGTTTTTGTTGATCTGGTCCTTTGAAACCGAACGTTGAGACGTAGGCTCGAGATGGTATCTCAGTGTTTCCAACCTGGATGTAATCCAAGCCATCTGATACAACTTCCCAGACAGTCTTCTTCGGGTCAATTCCGCCGCGAGATTGGTCGACATAACTCATCTTGACGGTCTCGCCAATCTTGAGTTCGCCGCCATCGAGTGGTTCCAGCCCCACGATCGTTTTGAACAAGGTTGTCTTACCTACACCGTTCGGACCGATAATTCCGACGATTCCATTTCTCGGCAGACTGAAGCTGAGTCCGTCAATCAAGACCCGCTCCCCGAAGCCTTTCTCAAGATTTTTGGCTTCAAGAACCAAATTTCCCAGTCGAGGACCCGCTGGAATCTGAATTTCTTCGAAGTCAAGCTTGCGAGTGCGTTCCGCTTCTGCCGCCATCTCTTCATAACGCGCGAGACGAGCTTTGGATTTTGCTTGGCGGCCCTTGGCATTGGATCGCACCCACTCAAGCTCTTCAGAAAGCCGTTTAGCAAGCTTTGCGTCTTTTTTACCTTGAATTTCAAGGCGTTCAGCCTTCTTCTCAAGATACGTGGAGTAGTTGCCCTCGTAAGGGTAGAGACGACCACGGTCAACTTCACAAATCCACCCGGCAACGTGATCGAGGAAGTATCTATCGTGAGTGACTGCCATAACTGCACCGGGATACTTCGCGAGGTGCTGCTCTAACCAGAGCACGCTCTCCGCATCGAGGTGGTTCGTTGGCTCGTCCAAGAGCAAGAGGTCTGGTTTTTCGAGTAGCAACTTACAGAGCGCCACACGACGTTTTTCACCGCCCGAGAGGTGGCTAATGATTGCGTCTGAGGGCGGGCATCGCAGAGCATCCATTGCTTGCTCTAGTTGCGAGTCAAGATCCCAAGCGTCTGCCGCGTCAATCGCTTCCTGAAGCTCCCCCATCTCAGCAAGCAAGGTGTCGTAATCAGCGTCGGGCTCAGCCATTTGTGCAGATATTTCGTTAAATCTGTCCAGCTTCCCTTTAATATCGCCGACACCCTGTTGCACGTTTTCGAGAACGGTCTTCTCTTCATCGAGCTCAGGCTCTTGCATCAGAATTCCAACAGTGAAGCCCGGAGTCAGGGTCGCTTCACCGTTCGAAGGGGTATCGAGTCCTGCCATAATCTTCAGAATCGTGGACTTACCGGCGCCATTCGGCCCCACGACACCAATCTTCGCGCCAGGAAGGAACGCCATAGTGACGTCGTCGAGAATTACTTTGTCGCCGTGCGCCTTACGAGCGCGCACCATTTGGTAGATGTATTCAGCCATATCTCTACCAGTCTATTGCTCACCAGTCGATGGGACGCGTCTTCCCTATGAGGCAAATATCTTTGTTGGGCCCAACGACTGGCTGAACATCAACCGCAACGCTTTTATCCTCGGACACGACTTGGCCGAGCAGACATTGGTCATTGACTCGAACCGAAACGAAAATATTGTCGGCAGTCAAATTGGTCTTCGTTTTATCGAAACTCACCTGCATGGCGGCCTTGTCGAAGCCGGCTGCGGCGAGAACGTTCACCACCTCAACCCCGTTGACTTTCATGCCCTCGCGAATCGCTTTTCGCAACGACCAGCTGAAGTATGCTTCATTCTCAAACGCGGTGCCACCCTCAACGAACTTGGGTTTGGGTTCGACAGTGTTCTCGGGCGTTTCGACAACGGTGCCCGCGTTCGTGGCAGGAGACTCCGATCGCCCGAACCCACCAGCAGCAGCAAACGCGACGAGCACCGCAGAGATAATCACCAGCACGATTCCCACAATCAGAAACGTCAAGCCAGGAGACTTCAGGCGGGTAATCGAGAACTTAGTCACGAAAGAAGCCTATTCGAGCTCTGCTGAATTTTGAGTGAGCCCATGAGTAATCATCCCGATTACCCACCTTGAAGTCCCTCATTCCGCTAAAACGGGACCGGTTCCACCTCGCGCTGAACAGTCTTCTTGGACTTTAGTGCGCCATTGCTCTCTGTCGGTAACTGGCTGTCGTTTAGAGCATCTTGCGGTTCGTCTGGCACCCCTGATTCACCGACTAAGTGTGACTCCGAACGCATGCTTCTCGTTACCACAGTGGTTCCCCACCGTAGGTCGTGACCAAGAGCATCCGCCTCTATTTCAGCGCTCATTCCGGATTTATCGTCTCGCTCCCACTGGCGCAACCGCAATTTTCCGCTGAGGACGAGCCGATCTCCTTTGTGCACTGATTCGGCGGCATTTTCTGCGGACTGTCTAAAAGCGGTGACTGTGTACCAGTTTGTTTCACCGTCAACCCACTGGTTTTCTGTTTTGTTGAAATAGCGCTGTGGTGACGCAAGGCGAAAGGAACAAATCGAAAGCCCTTCGCTCGTTGAGATGAATCTCGGTTCGGTAGCGACGAGGCCACTCACACAAATTTGATCGGTCATGTTTTACTCCTTGAATCTGATTGGTGAGACGCCGACCACTCGTGCCCGGGAATTTGTCGGCGCCTCGTCGACAAGACTCTCTGCAGATGTGAGTTGATGAGGCTTGAGAGCACAAATTGTGGCTAGGGAAGCGGCAACTCACCCTGTGGAGGGAAGTAAAACTAACGAACGAACTTCGCGAATGCCGCCCGAACCTTATTCACTTTTGGAACGCTCACTGCGAGGCAGTATCCCTGGTTAGGATTTTTTGCGAAGAAATTCTGATGGTATTGCTCAGCTTCAAAGAATTCAGTGATGGGCTCAACCCGAGTCACAATCGGCTGCGGCCACCAAGTCTGTGCGCGAGCGAGCGCTTCTTCAAATTTCTGCCGCTGCTCGGCATTTCGGTAGAGCATGATGGAACGGTATTGAGTCCCAATGTCGTTCCCCTGTCTATTCAGTTGCGTTGGATCATGCAGAGTGAAGAAGATATCGAGAATCACGTCTGCTGGCACAATTTCATCATCGAATGAAACAGCCACGACTTCAGCATGACCAGTCATTCCTGCGCAAACCTGCTCATACGTCGGGTGGGGCGTTTCACCTCCTGCATAGCCAGAAATGACGTCAATGACACCTTTCACATCACGGTAGACGGCGTCCAAACACCAGAAGCAGCCGCCGCCGAGAACGTAAGTTTCTATCGCCATTTCTCATCCTCCCGCCACCACGAGTCTGCGAGTGAAACGGGCAAGTGTCTCTTGTGTTCGGTTGCGAGAAACCTGCGCTCAATGATGCTTGAGACTTCATGTGACACTTCTTGACCGGTGAGGTAAGCATCAATCTGCTGATACGAGACACCTAGTGAGACTTCGTCGCTTTGGCCGGGCACACTATCGAGCAAGTCGGCGGTTGGCGTCTTGAGCCAAAAAGACGAGTCTGCCTCGAGGTACTCCAATACCTGTGCCCCCTGGCCCTTCGTGAGTCCGTCGAGGGGCACAAGATCAGCCGCGCCATCACCGAACTTTGTAAAAAATCCGGTGACAGCCTCCGCAGCGTGGTCGGTACCGACAACGAGCATTTGCCGCTCACCCGCGATTGCGAATTGAGCGATCATACGCATTCGTGCTTTGACGTTCCCCTTGTGAAAGTCACCGAGCGAAACGCCGGTAGCATCTTCAATTTCCGAAGACGCTTCGTCAACCGCGTCTGCGATGTTATAGGTGATCGTCGTGTCCGGTCGGATGAACTGTAGCGCGCGCTGAGCTTCAACTTCGTCTCGCTGAACTTTGTAGGGTAATCGAACCGCGATGAACTCGAAATCGTACCCTTCGACTCGCAATTGCTCCGCCGCTAATTGGCACAAGCGGCCCGCCAGCGTAGAATCTTGTCCTCCGCTAATACCCAGCACCAAACCTTTGGCGTTTGCCAAGCGCGCATACGTCTTGATGAAATCAATTCGCGACACCGCTTCGTACTCAGCATCGATGACCGGCTTTACCCTTAAATCAGCGATGATGCGCTTTCTGAGCTCGCTGAGTTCCACCATGTACGAGTCCTCTCTGTGAGTGTTCTGATTCTATTTCTGTTTGTTTTCGTCAGATCCGTAACCCTCAAGCCATTGCGCTACCGCATCAAAGGCACGCTCCCGTATTGGCAGGGCTGATAAAAACACGTCGTGAAGCGCATCCTCAATTCGCACTACTGTTGTGCAGTCACCCAAGTTCAGGGCACGTTTTGCCACCGTAGTGACATCTAAAACGGTGTCGGACTTGCGCATTTCTTCAAGCCAACTCGCGGAAAATATGCTGCGACTGGAAAGGAGCACGAGCGTGGGAATGCGAAGCCACAGGCCGTTCGCGACTTGCTGTTGAGCACTCGTAATGGCACTTAGCCAGCCCGGATACACAGGAAAACTTCTCGCAGGGTGCCAATCAAGATTTATGGGCCACTCTCCGTCGAGCTGATCCGACAGCGTTCTCATATAAAAACCGGGCTCAGAAACTTTGAAAGCGACTTTTGGCTGGTACCTTCCTAACGAGTCAATCACCGGGCTGAGCACCAGCCGCCCGAGCTCTCTCGTTTGGAGCTCAAGCCAAGGACTGTTCAGAATGAGGCTGGATGCACGGCCTGGGTTTCTCGATGCCCAGAGAGAGAGCACCAACCCACCAGTTGAGTGCCCAAGGAGCACCAGTTTTCGAGTTGAGTTTCCCACTTGTCCATGGCCCATAACCTCGAGGGCCGCTTGGATTTCTTCGTCGTACACGTCTAGAGAGCCCACGTATCCTGGCAGCGTGTCTGGTTGCAGATTCCGGCCATAGCGTCTCAAATCTAAGGCGTAAAATCGTGCACCTCGACTTCTCCAGAAGTCGGCAAGGTGCGTCTGGAAAAAATAGTCACTCCATCCGTGTACGTAGAGGACGTCTGTGTGTGAACTCGATCCGAAATTTTCCGCCCGCCAACGTGGCTTAGGCGCCCTGACGAGGGTTGCAGTCACAACCTCGTTTGGGTCTTCGTCTGGAGTCAGCGTGATTTTTCGCGATTCGTACCCGGCGCCGAGCACGTCTGGTTGCCAGGCCTGTGACTGGTCAAGATTCATTGAAGCGCCCACAGCTCCATCCTGCCATTGAGTCGCTAGCTCAGGCACCTCGACCCGAGCAGGCCTTTGAGCTCACCGAATAGATCCGCGTTTGCTGTCACTGCAAACGGAAGTTCAAAAAGTCGTGCGCTCTGCGAGCCGATAATTTTCAGTAGCACTTGGCTACTACCTGGATGTCTGTCGAGAATCTGCTTCAACTCTCCCATGACCGCTTCGGTCGCTCGAGAATCGGTCACCGAAATCGTCAGCTGCCCGTCCTGCTCAACCTTAGACACATCGGGAAGGCTCACTGAGTAAGCATGAATTGCCATCCCGTCATCTCTGCTACTGACCCTCCCCCGAATAGCCGCAATCACGTCGGGACTGAGAACCTGCTGGTATTCGAGATAGGTTTTCCCCATAAACAATGCCGTGATCTCACCGCTGAAGTCCTCTAGCGTGACCATCGCATACTGATTTCCAGATTTTGCGGTGCGGTGCTGCGCGCTCGTAATCAAACCCGCAATGGTCACGGTTTCACCGTCAAGGTTTGAGCTTGAATTCATCACGTCTTCGACGCTTGAGCTGGAGTGTTTGGCGAGCACGATTTCTAGGCCGGCAAGTGGATGATCAGAAACGTATAAGCCGAGCATTTCTCGCTCAAACGCAAGCTTGTCTTTCTTCGCCCACTCAGGCCGATCAGGAACCTGCGCCTCGACTTCTTCGACGGTGAACAGGTCACCAAAAAGGTCTACCTGACCGCTGGCCTCGTTTCGCTTGAGGGAGGCCGCAGCCTCGACCGCGTCTTCATGAATCTCAGCGAGTGCCCGTCGCACAGGTGCTATCGAGTCAAATGCTCCGGCTTTGATGAGCGATTCCACGGTTTTTTTATTCAAAGCGCCGAGCGGAACTTTTGCGAGGAAATCATGGAACGAGGTATACGCGCCTTTTTCCTCCCGAGCTTGTCGGATTCCCTCAACAACGTTCTCGCCAACATTTCTAATGGCGCCCAGACCGAAACGGATATCTTCACCAACCGCGGTGAAATTGACATAGGACTGGTTCACGTCGGGCGGTAAAACTTGGATACCCATCCGTCGACACTCATTCAGGTAAATTGCGAGCTTGTCTTTGGAGTCGCCCACACTTGTGAGTAG
>JALRLI010000043.1 GCA_023254555.1 Microbacteriaceae bacterium | reverse complement strand
GGTGTTGATGTCTCTGGCGACAAGATTGCTCTGCAGCGACTGAAAGAAGCTGCCGAGCAGGCGAAGAAAGAGCTCTCGAGCTCGATGAGCGCATCCATTCAGCTGCCCTATCTCTCGCTCACCGAGAATGGCCCGGCCAACCTCGAAGAGACGCTCACTCGTGCAAAGTTTGAAGAGCTGACGAAGGATCTGCTCGAGCGCACCCGCAAGCCATTCGAAGATGTGATCAAGGAGGCTGGCGTAAAGGTAGCTGACATCGCTCACGTAGTAATGGTTGGTGGATCAACTCGTATGCCGGCCGTCACTGAACTCGTAAAGTCGCTCACCGGAGGCAAGGAGCCAAACAAGGGTGTGAATCCTGATGAGGTTGTTGCTGTTGGTGCGGCTCTGCAGGCTGGTGTGCTGAAGGGTGAGCGTAAAGACGTGCTGCTCATTGACGTTACCCCGCTGAGCCTTGGTATCGAGACCAAGGGTGGCATCATGACCAAGCTCATCGAGCGCAACACGGCTATCCCGACAAAGCGTTCAGAGACCTTCACTACTGCTGATGACAACCAGCCTTCTGTGTCGATTCAGGTCTTCCAAGGTGAGCGTGAGTTCACTCGCGATAACAAGTCTCTCGGTAACTTCGAGCTGACCGGTATCGCTCCAGCACCTCGTGGCATCCCACAGGTTGAGGTTACGTTCGACATCGACGCAAACGGCATCGTGCAGGTTTCGGCGAAAGACAAGGGCACCGGTAAAGAGCAGACCATCACCATCTCGGGTGGCTCGTCACTTTCGAAAGAAGACATCGAGCGCATGGTTCGCGACGCTGAAGAGCACGCAAACGAAGACAAAGCTCGTCGTGAGGCAGCTGAGCAGCGCAACGCAGCTGAGCAGCTCGCCTACTCGGTTGAGAAGTTGATCGAAGAGAACGCGGACAAGCTGCCTGAAGACGTCAAGCTTGAGGTTCAGGCAGATCTCGATGCACTCAAGACCGCGCTCGCTGGCGAAGACGATGACGCAGTCAAGACCGCATACGAGAAGCTCGCGCAGAGCCAGGGCAAGTTGGGTGAAGCGATTTACGCTTCGGGCCAGGCTGAGGGCGAAGCACAGGATGGCGAAGCTGCTGCCGAATCTGATGAAGACGTTGTTGACGCTGAGGTTGTCGATGACGAAGAGGAGAACAAGTAAGCATGTCTCAACAGAACCAAGAACCGAACGAATCTGAGGAGTCGGTCGGCGGCGAGGTTCACGAGAACGCTGCGGCAGGGTCGGAGAAAACACACTCCGGCCCTGCGCCGCAGGGTGAAGAACTCACTGTCGAAGACATCTTAAATTCAGAGCAGACCGATGAAGCCGGTGCTGCTGATGAAAAGATTATCTCGAGCGAGCCAACCGAAGGCGCTGAGTACCTCGAAGACCTTCGACGAATAACAGCAGAGTTCGCAAACTATCGCAAACGTATCGAAGACAATCGCGAGATTGAGCGTCAACGCATCACCGCATCCGCGATCTCATCGCTGGTTCCGGTACTCGATGACCTCGAGCGCGCAGATAAGCATGGCGATTTAGTTGAGGGCTCAGCGTTCTCGGCAATCGCGCAAAAAATTCGAAGCAGCATGGAGCGCCTCGGCCTCAGCTCGTTCGGCACGCCCGGTGAAGACTTTGACCCCAACCAGCACGAAGCCATCACTCAGGTGCCCACGCCCGGAGTCGAAAAGGCAACCGTGCTCGAAGTGGTCGAACCGGGGTATCGAATCGGGGACGTCGAAGTTCGTGCTGCAAAAGTTGTGGTTGCGGTGCCAATAGATGGCTAGTCAAGACTGGTTCGAGAAAGACTTCTACAAAGTTCTAGGAGTCGATAAAGAAGTATCTGAAGCCGAGCTCAAAAAGGTGTACCGCAAGCTTGCACGGCAGTTTCATCCCGACTCAAATCCGGGTGATGCGAAGGCTGAAGCGCGCTTCAAAGAAATCAGTGAGGCCTATTCGGTTCTGAGCGACAAAGAACAGCGTGCTGAGTACGACCAGATTCGTGCCATGGGTTCGGGTGCTCGGTTCACCGCAGGTGGACCCGGTGGCGCCGGCGGATTCGAAGACGTCTTTGGTGGAATGTTCGGCGGCGGCCGCGGTGGCTATAGCTACCAGCAGGCCGGTGGCCAGGGCTTTGAAGATATTTTCAGCATGTTTGGCGGCGGTGGCGCCCAGGGCTTCGGCCGACAGCGCGGGCCGCAGCGGGGGCAAGACGTGAGTGCGACTACGACCCTTGACTTCACGACCGCGGTTCGGGGTGACACGGTCAGCCTGCAAACACCAGACGGAAAAACAGTGAAGGTGAAGATTCCGGCTGGGGTGGCTGACGGTCAGAAGATTAAGGTTCGCGGCAAGGGCAACCCCAGCCCAAACGGTGGTCAACCCGGCGATATCGTGCTGACGGTCAAGGTCTCTAAGCATCCGGTCTTCGAACGGGATGGACTTAACCTGCGTCTGCAATTACCAGTCACCTTCGTGGAAGCAAGCCTTGGGGCGACCGTTGAAGTGCCGACTCTGGGTGGCGATCCGGTGAAATTGAAGATTGCTCCGGGAACGCCGAGCGGGCGCATCCTTCGTGTTAAAGGACGTGGAGTGCACACAGCGAAAGGCAACGGGGATCTGCTCGCTGAAGTGCAGGTTGTGGTGCCATCGCACCTAGACGGCAAAGCAAAAGAGGCACTTGAGGCGTTCGCAGAGGTAGAGCCCAAAGAGAATCCTCGCGAGCAACTGATGGCAAAGGCTCGTAAATAGTCGAGTTCGGGTTTAAGGTACGAGTATGGATCAGCACACACCGGTATTTGCGATCGCCGCAGCTGCCGAACTCGCTGAAATGCACCCTCAGACCCTGCGTCAGTACGACAGGCTCGGATTAGTTGTACCGCAGCGGACGAGTGGAAATACTCGACGGTACTCGCTGCATGATGTGTCGAGGCTGCGTGAGGTCGCCAGGCTGAGTGCCGAAGGGTTGAGCCTAGAAGGCATCCGTCGCGTGCTTCAGTTAGAAGACCACGTGGTTGAGCTCACCGAACGAATTGCTGCACTCGAAGCAGCGCTGAGCACCGAGCTCCTGAAACAGTCTGATCGACGGGTCTTTGCCGCCGGCAGCGCTGGTGAAGTCGTGACGCTGCGTCGTGGCTCGCGAACACAGCGTCGAACCGAGGTTGTTGTTTGGCAGCCGCGAGGCGACGCCCACTAATTGACCCGCATCACCTGCGCCTAACGTTTAGACTGAGGGAGTCGAACATTTGGTGTTCGGCCGTTCAGAGTCCAAAGGGTTTCTTCTTCGTGTCAGGCACCAAAGCTGTTTCAACTCAAAAAGGCTCTGGCAGCAAACCACTTCGAATTCTTATCGCCTGCGATACGTTTTATCCCGACGTGAATGGCGCTGCTAGATTCGCCGAACGGCTGGCGGCCGGGCTTGTGTCTCGTGGTCATGATGTGCACATCGTTGCGCCCGCGGTGAAGCGTGGCAAGGCCGGAACCTTCGTTGAGACTATCGAAGGCGCGAAGATGACCGTGCACCGATGGCCAAGCTGGCGCTGGCCTTTTCACGACTGGCTGCGCTTTGTGCTTCCTTGGATGGCTAAACCGCGGGCCCGGCGGCTGCTCGACTCGCTGCAACCCGACGTCATCCATTTTCAATCTCACATCGTGATTGGCAGGGGAATCGTTTGGGAGGGTGAGAAGCGGGGTATTCGCATCATCGGCACCAACCACGTGATGCCTGAAAACGTGCTTGATCACACGGCTCTACCTGCTTGGCTCAAAGATCCATTTGTGAAGTGGGGCTGGTGGATGGCCAACCACGTGTTCACAAAAGCAGAAGCAATCACAACACCGACTCGTCGCGCGGCGGAGTTCTTAGAAGCGAACACTTCGTTGAGCGATGTGTTTGCGGTGAGCTGCGGTATTGATGCAAACAACTACAAACCCGTCGTTGGAACTCGATCCCATAACCGGATCTTGTTCGTGGGCCGATTGACCGGCGAGAAGCACGTTGAGGTGATTCTCAAAGCGCTTACGCTGACTGATCCAAAGCTAGACGTTCACTTTGACATCGTTGGCGGCGGAGACCAGCGGAAGTTGCTCGAACAGACTGCCGTGAATCTGGGAATCGCGCATCGAGTCGTGTTTCACGGTCGAGTCGATGACGAGACTCTCGTCGATTTGTACTCACAAGCCAGTATCTTCGTCATCGCCTCGGTCGCCGAACTGCAATCAATTGCGACCATGGAGGCGATGGCCTCTGGTCTGCCGGTGATCGGTGCCGACGCGATGGCCCTGCCGCATCTCATTCACGACGGTGAAAATGGCTACCTCTTCCCACCGGGCGACGCTCCTGCGCTCGCAGATCGAATCACTCGCGTGCTCACCGCCGACTCCAAAGAGTACGAGCGACTGCAGCGTGACTCGCTTGAGGCGGTTTCGGTGCACGATATTCAGCGCACGCTCAACACCTTCGAGGCGCTGTACCGAGGCGAAGCCATCGAGGTCTAGGGTTGCATATCCTCGCGGTTACAGATCAACACCCGCAGTCACTGGGTGGGGTGCAGGTTTCTCTGCGGCTACAACGAAACTATCTGGCAAGAGCGGGGCATCAACTGAGCATTGTTGGGCCGAAACTGCACCGACCACACGAGCCAGAACGAGGTGACATCGAGTTACCCTCGACTCCGATTACTCCTGACCGAGAGTACGCAATTTTCTGGCCAACTCAGAAGAATGTGCGCCGCGTGACGGAGGCCCTCGGAAACCAGAAAATAGATGTGATTCACATTCAGGGTGATTTCTGGGGAGCACTGCTGGGCTACCGTCTCGCGAGCCGGCTGAACCTACCGGTAGTGCACACCATGCACAACAACGTGGATGAGGGTACTCGTGCCGTGAGTAAACTCGCTCCGATTGCGTTCTGGTTCTTGAACTGTTGGCGCCGGTGGGTGCTGGGGAAAACTCAGTCAGAGCAAAAAGGAGCTTGGCGCTATCTAGCCTCGCTAGCAGAGAGAGCCACCGTGGTTGTTTCGCCCTCTGCGCACTTCGCTGCTGAACTTCGAGACCACGAGGTTATCGGGGCTGTCATGGTAATTCCAACCGGAGTCGACGACAACAGTATTGATGAGGCAGCTGCATCGAAGCCCAACCGTAAAGGGGAAGTGTCTTCGGAGCAGCGAGTACGCATGATTTGGCTCGGTCGCCTAAGCCATGAAAAGCGCGTGATGCAGTTCTTAGCTGCAGTCGCTGAGGCACAGGTACCAATTGAAGTGGAAATTCTCGGTAGTGGCCTACTGCTGGGACAGGTGCAGAGATTCCTGGAGCAAAAAGACCTACTTGATGTTGTACGTTTGCGCGGATCAGTCAGCCATGCAGAGGCTTTGGCTTCGATTGCTGCGGCAGACGTTTTGGTTCAGACATCGATTGGTTTTGAGACGCAGGGCATGACTGTGTATGAGGCAGCTGCACTCGGCACCCCGAGCATCGTTTCTGACCCCAACATCGCAGACGATCTCAATCTGACCCCAATGTGGCGAGTACGAGACGACTCGGTGCATGCCCTTGCCGAAACAATTCGCGAAGCAGCCGAGGCATTGCACGGTCAACCTCTGCGAATTGCGCAAGAGCTGTCGGCAACGTTCAAGCAGAGTCAACAAACTCATCGCATGATTCGCGTGTATCAGCAGGTGATTTCTGCCAAAGTTGGGGAATGACGCGATTCACTGATTCTGTTGCGCAGCTCAAGCTTGACGGAGCTGCTCTGCGTAAAACTCTTCCCGCGGAAGAATTCTCCACGTATCACAGCTCCGATCGCGACCCGGTAGCGCTGATTAATGCGCAGAACGTGAATCGGCTGCAAGAGTTGTTACCACTCAGAGCGCAGCGGATGGCACACGATGCGTTTTCGTTCTACCGCGGAACCGCGTTGTTGATGGCTCATGATCTCGCGGCGCAACCCGGGTCAGGCATTGACGTCGTGATTTGCGGGGATGCGCACATCAGCAACTTTGGTCTCTACGCCTCACCCGAACGTACCCTCGTATTCGACCTCAACGACTTCGACGAGGCATCAACCGGTCCCTGGGAGTGGGACGTGCGGCGTTTTGTGACCAGCGTCATTCTTGGGGCTCGAAGCATTGGGCTCAAAGATCATGAAGTCGACGACCTAGCTAAGAGCGCCGCTCGTGACTATCGCGAGATTCTTGCCGAGCTGATGCAGCTTTCGGGCCTCGATCGTATGTTTCAAATGATTGACGAAGATGCAATTAGGGAGTCACTAGATGAACATAAGGCATTGAAATTCTTTGAGCGCACGGTCAAGAAAGCAAAGAAGCAGACCGGCGTTCGAGCATCCAAAAAAATGCTGACCACCGATGAGAGCGGCAATACCCGCTTTATCGAAAACCCGCCGGTGCTGACTCAGGTAGACATGGACAGTGTGCCCTTTGTCGAAGAACTGTATGCGTCGTATCTCAAAACTGTGCGGCCTGATGTGGCGTTGTTGCTGTCGACCTACGAGATTGTAGACATCGCGCTTCGAGTGGTTGGGGTGGGCAGTGTCGGAACGAGATGTTTTGTCATAGCACTGGCCGGCCCTTCCGGAGATCACATGATTTTGCAGATGAAAGAAGCAGGTCCCTCTGCGGTAACACAGTTTCACCTGCGTAGCGAGCCTTCGATTCAAGTTTTGCCTCTGGGTTCACCTCCGGGTGCGCGTGTTGTGACGTATCAGCAGATTCTGCAGGCCGCATCCGATCCATTCCTCGGACATGTCGAGGGCCAGCTGTACAACTACTACGTTCGCCAATTCAGAGACCTCAAAGGTTCATTCGAGGTAGCTGAGATGGATTTTGAGGAGTTCGCTGTGTATGTTCGGGGATGCGCAGCTGCACTTGCTCGAGCTCACTCGCAGAGCCCGAAGGCTGCGGCAATAGTTGGTTATCTCGGTTCCGGCCCAGAGGGAGAAGCCGCCGATAAGGCAATTGCCGACTGGAGTTTTGCGTATGCGGAGCAGGCGCTTCGCGATTACGAGGTATTTCGCGCGAGTGTTGGCTAGCTTGTCGCGTTGATCATGGTGAACCAGTTCGGCATGAACCGGTAGTAGCTCGAGACGAAGGTGTCTTCGTCTAGGGCCGGGTCTTCAAGCAACCAGGTTGTGATTCCACCGACCATACCTAGAGCCGCGACCCTCGAGCCGAAGTCTCTCTCAAATTCGGTGACCTCAGCGGCGCGCTCGATTGGGTAATTATGCTCGTTGAACATGTCTTGGGCTTTTTCGACAAATTGCACCCCGATAACACGCATAACGAGGTCGTTACCGTCGTTGAGCAGGCTCGCTCGATAGATCTCTGCTCTAATCTTGAGATGTTGCAGCACCGTTCGAAAGGCTCGCTCCTGCACTTGATGCGGTGCATCCTGAGACGTCGCGAGGTCGACGAGAAAGGCGTCGTAGAGTTCGTCTATTTCTTCGCGCAGAATATCGCGGAGCAGCTCGAGTGGGGTTGCCGCGTGATTGTAGAACGTCGAGCGATCAACCCCAGCTAGTTTCGTCAGTGAGCGAACGCTGATTTCGCTCACTGGCTGGGTCGCGGCCAGCTCTAAAACCGCCTCGCGTAAGGCATTTCTGCTTCTCGTCCACCGGGGGTCAGCCTGCGATTTCAGTCTGAGCCGAGAGTTAATCACGGGCTAATCATAGCCCGAAATAAATAAGGAAACCCTAGATTTTTTGCGCACCTCTTGCTAAACTTGAGTCTAGTACGCTCAAGTTTGACGGGCTATCCGCCAGCTGAAGCAAAAACAAAGAAAGAAGTGATTTATAAGTGCAACCAGGTATGCAGCCAGATCAGGGCGAAGAGCAAAAGAGCGCCCTAGAACAATTCGGTATTAACCTGACCGAAGTGGCGCGTAGCGGCAAGCTTGATCCAGTAATCGGTCGCGACAGCGAAATTCGACGTGTGAGTCAAGTGCTTACGCGTCGTACCAAGAACAATCCGGTACTCATCGGAGAACCAGGCGTGGGAAAAACCGCGGTGGTTGAAGGGCTCGCCCAGCGCATTGTCGCTGGTGACGTAGCAGAATCCCTCAAAGATAAAGAGCTCATCTCGCTCGATATCTCAGCCCTGATCGCAGGCGCCAAGTATCGAGGTGAGTTTGAAGAGCGGATGAAAGCCGTGTTGCAAGAGATCAAAGACTCTGACGGCAAAATCATTACCTTCATCGATGAACTGCACACTCTGATGGGCGCTGGTGGCGGCGAGTCATCGGTTGCTGCATCGCAGATGTTGAAGCCCATGCTCGCCCGAGGCGAGCTGCGCCTTATCGGTGCCACCACGCTTGACGAGTACCGCGAATACATTGAGAAGGATGCTGCGCTCGAGCGCCGCTTCCAGCAGGTCTTCGTGGGTGAGCCGAGTGTTGAAGATACGGTGGCTATTCTTCGAGGCCTGAAGGAGCGGTACGAGGCGCATCATAAGGTGACCATCGCTGACTCAGCGCTTGTGGCAGCGGCAACGCTTTCGAACCGCTACATTACGTCTCGGCAGCTGCCAGACAAGGCAATCGACCTCATCGATGAGGCTGCCAGCCGACTTCGTATGGAGATTGACTCCGCTCCGATGGAGATTGACGAGCTTC
>JALRLI010000042.1 GCA_023254555.1 Microbacteriaceae bacterium | reverse complement strand
CGCCCGGCGTGGTGCGCGACCAGTCGTTGAAGGCGCTGCGAGCGGCAGCGACAGCCGCATTCACATCTTCAGCGGAGGCAAGATCTATTTGAGTGACATCTTCGCCGGTAGCTGGATTGATGACCGTGGTTGATTCGCCCGATTGTGAGCGAGTGAGACGACCGTTAATAAATTGGGCCGACATGATTATCGTTTCCTTTATTTCATTGCGTTTGCCCGCAACTATCTGACGTCACAGGCAGATACCTGAACACTACCCGACTAACCCGTAATTGCGCTTTGTCTGAACTCACTTAAGTGTGAGAATAATGGGATGCGCATCCATCGACTCATTCCCGCTCTCGCTGCTCTTACGATTTCTGCGCTCACGCTGTCAGCGTGTGCACCAACAAGTAACGAGCCCCAATCAAAGCGTGTAGCGGTAATGGTCTCTGGCGTCGGCTCGGTGAGCCCATTCACAACACCGACTGAAGGATGCGCAACCGGGCTGAGCGCCGGCACCACCGATTCTCATATTCGTGAGTACCTCATCGCAGATGGAATTGACATCTACACCGCACCGGTGGCACTCGGCCCCACCGAGGTGCCCGCGAGTGCCACCGAAGCGGAAGGTGGGCCATATGGTGACTGCCCGACACAGCCAAGTGCTGATCTCACCATCGACTCGATCGGTTCGGTTTTCACAGGGGGAGAACACCTCGCCGCTTTTGTGAACCATCTACACGATGAGTTCGGGGTCACTGAGGTCGACTTCATCGCGCACTCCCTCGGAGGCATCTTCACACGCAACGCGATCAAAACCCTCCAGGACGCTAATTCGCCGGTCACGGTTCGCAGCCTCACCACTCTGGGCAGCCCCTGGGAACCGGTTATGCTCGCAAACCCTCCATACGATCCCCCAACAGCCTGTGACGGAAACCAGGTGTGTGAAGAAATCGTCACTCAGCTCGCAGCCATTGAATCGGTTCATCAAATCGTCGACTTCTTCCAACCCGAGTCATTCGACACCTGGACTGCCAAACAGAAAGGCGTTCTCGACGATATTCCGGTCACGCTGGTAGCTGGCACGTACTTCACGAAAGTTGATGGCCGCACTGATAAGTGGCCGAATGATGGCTACGTTCAGTACTCAGCGGCAACCGCTCGAAACGTGTCAGATGCCGTTCTCCCGATTCGCTCGTGCTTTGTCGAACCCTTCACGCACAGCGCGTACACTTCAGCGATGCTGGGCGAAGCGCCCGAGACGGGAATCACATGGAACGATCAGACCGGAATGATTGTGGCTCATGCCATCCGCAGCGCAGGCACCGATCAGCAGCTTCCGAACCGCCTCGGATGTCCAACTCCGCTCTAGCGAGGCATTCGGTAGCATTGCAGCATGGCTGATTCAACATTTGACGTAGTGAGCAAGATCGACAAAATGGAGGCCGACAACGCGGTCAACCAGGCACGCAAAGAAATCGAGCAGCGCTACGACTTCAAAGGTGTAGGCGCTTCAGTTGAGTGGGCTGGCGAGAGCATCCTAATCAAAGCCAATTCGGATGAACGCGCCAAAGCTGTTCTTGATGTGTTGCAAACCAAGTTCATCAAGCGCGGTATGTCACTCAAATCACTCGATAGCGGAGAGCCCTACGCGAGTGGCAAAGAGTTTCGCATCGACGTGAAGCTGAAGCAGGGCATCGATGCGCCCACCGCGAAAAAGCTGAATCAGCTCATTCGAGAAGAAGCTCCCAAAAGCGTGAAGAGCCAGACCCAGGGCGAAGAACTTCGCGTGAGCTCAAAAAGCCGCGATGATCTGCAGGCGACGATGGCGCTGCTCCGGGAAGCAGATGTCGATGTCGACCTGCAGTTTGTGAACTTCCGCTAATCACTTGCCTCTGTACGAGCGCGACGAGGTTACTCACTCCGGGCGATTGAGGTCATCTCTTCGCGGGGGACAACCTTGATGCGCTCGCGACCGACGGCTTCACCGATGGCGCGCTCATGAGCATCCAATCGCTGCCAGCCCTCAACGGTGGTGTATTTCACTCCTCGTGCATCGAGTAAGTCGACCACTGCGGCCTCGTCTGGCTCGCCTGGCTGCCACCAGGTGTCGCGGTCAGCGACGAGACCGTCGAGGGTCTCCATCGCATCTGACTTAGTGTGGCCAATGAGGCCGACCGGGCCGCGCTTAATCCAACCGGTGGCGTAGATACCGGGGATTCGGTTGCCTGCCTCGTCGAGCACGCGGCCGCCCTCGTTTGGAATCACCCCGGTGTTCTCATCGAAGGGGATCTCAGGGAGCTCTGATCCAAAATATCCAACCGCGCGGTAGAACGCCTGAATTGGTACCTCATAAAATTCATCGGTGTCTACGATGCCGCCCTTGCCGTCAGGCTTGGTGCGCTGAACTCTGATGCCGGTGACCTTCTGCTCACCATTGAGTTCGTCGGTGATGAGCGCGACCGGCTTTGACCAGAAGTGCATGTGCAGGCGTCGGCTCGCAACCTCGGCGTCAGCAGGGTGACGCTGCAGAAGCTCTTCACGCTGCTTCTGCTCTTCACGCCAGGCATTGAACACACGCGTCATGACGAGTACCTGTTTGTTCGAGGCAGCAAGCTCAGCCCCGTATGGGTCTTCGTGTTGAAAGTCTGCCTCGTCGAGCACCATATCGACATCTCGTACTTCGCCGAGCTCACGCAATTCGAGTGGCGTGAACTTGACGTACTCTGGCCCCCTGCGCCCGAACAGGTGCAGATCTGTGATTGGGTTTGCCTTGAGCCCTTGATACACGTTCTCTGGAATTTCGGTGGGCAACAGGTCATCGGCGTGCTTGATGAGCATGCGTGAGATATCGAGCGCGACGTTTCCGTTGCCAACAACTGCAACTGACTCGGCCTCAAGCGGCCAGGTACGTGGCACGTCTGGGTGCCCATCGAACCAGCTGACAAAGTCTGCGGCTCCGTACGAACCCGCTGCGTCGATTCCGGGGATGTTCAGCGGAGCATCCTTTATTGCGCCGGTCGCAAAAATGACGGCGTTGTAATGCTTCTTCAGGTCATCCAGAGTGATGTCGCGACCAAATTCGACGTTACCGAAGAATCGAATATCACCTCGGTCGAGCACCTCTTTCAAAGCATTGATAATGCCCTTGATTCGCGGATGATCGGGCGACACCCCGTAGCGAACCAGACCGTATGGGGCTGGAAGTAGGTCGAAGAGGTCAATCGACACCTCGAAGTCGCGCTCAGCTTTCAGTAGGAGATCAGAGGCATAGATTCCGGCAGGGCCCGCACCAATCACTGCGAGTCTCATCTTCGTCATGTTCTGAATTTCTCCTTATCCCTGGCGACTAACAACTGCTTCGGCAAGTCTCGCGAGTGCCGAAGTTACTGAAGGATTGGGTAGCCCGTCGAGTGCGCGAACCGCGCTTTCAGCCCACTGTCTCGCCTGGCGCTCGGTTTCTGCGGTTACGTCATTCTCACGGAGCTCGGCGATAGCCAACTCTAAATCCTCAACATGCGTTCCATCAGCCGCCGCAGCAACGCCTGCTTCAATTCGATCGAGGAGTGCGGCATCATTCGCGTTTGTCTCGGCACGCTGCTGCAAGAGGAGCATCGGAAGTGTCACAACACCGGCGCGAAGATCAGTGCCGGCCTTTTTACCGGTTGCTTCAGCCTTAGGGGAGAGATCGATGACATCGTCAATCAGTTGGAATGCGATGCCGATTCGTTCACCGTATTCGGTGACTGCATCAAGGCACTCGGCAGGAGCATTGCCGAACTGTGCGCCAAACCGAGCAGCGGTCGAAATGAGCGCGCCGGTTTTATCTGCGAGCACTTGGAGATAGTGCTCAATCGGATCTTCGCCCTCAGCAGGGCCTACCGTCTCATGAAGCTGACCCAAACAGAGGCGTTCAAATGTTTTTGCCTGCAACAAAATCGCGTCTTCACTCATGCCCGAAACAAGGGTGGATGCGCGGGCAAACAGCAGGTCGCCGGCCAGAATCGCCACCGAGTTCGACCAGACAACCTGAGCAGAGGCGACGCCACGGCGCACACGAGCGTCATCCATCACATCATCGTGGTACAACGACGCAAGGTGGGTGAGTTCGATGGCCATCGCGGCTTGACGCACGAGTTCATTCGGCCCGGTTCCGTAGTCGGCGGTCAGCAGCGTGAGCACCGGCCGAATTCGCTTGCCACCTGCCTGCAAGAGATACCGAGCTGCAGCGTCGGCTATGGGTGAAGCGAAGTCGAGATGCTCTGCTAGCCCCTTCTCGATCAGAGCTAACTCGGCTTCAACCTTCTCAGCGCGGCGCTTATCTTGCGCATCACGGAAGAGTCGCATCGGAAGCGACTGGGTTGCGGTGTCATTGCTCGAGAACTTGGTCACTTGGTGGCCGGCTTAGGTTTGGCTACCGATTTCGGCTTCGGCTTCGGCTTTGTGCCTCGGTGTAAGGCTACGACGCCGCCGGTGAGGTTTCGGTATTCGACGTCGGTGAACCCGACCCCGCGCATCCAGCCGGCAAGCGTCATCTGGTTAGGCCAGTCGACAATTGACTCGTTCAAGTACTCATAGGCGTCACTGGCGCCGTTGACGAGCCCCGCGATTTTTGGCATCACGTTCTTGGTGTACCAAAAGTAAGGCTTACGAACTGCCGCGATTGGCGGATGCGAAAATTCGCAGATCACAAGTCGACCGCCGGGCTTCAGCACCCGGAGCATCTCGGCGAGCGCTTGCTTCGGCTTGTTCACATTACGCAGACCGAACGAAATCGTGACAGCGTCAAACTCGTTGTCACCAAAAGGTAATTTCGTCGCGTCACCCTGCACGAATTCGATGAGGGAGTTTTCTGAGTTGCGCTCGCGACCGACTGCCAGCATTCCTTCAGAGAAATCAAGCGCGACGACACGAGCGCCCGATTTTGCAATCGCAGCACTCGACGTGCCAGTGCCCGCGGCTACGTCAAGAATGCGCATACCCTTGCGAGGCGCAATGGCACGCGTGGTTGAGATGCGCCAAAGCCGTGAGTTGCCAGCCGAGAGCACGTCATTGGTCAAATCGTAGCGCGGAGAAACCTCGTCGAACATGTTCGAAACCTGCTCGGTTTTCTTGGTTCCAGTCTCGGGGCGAGTCACATATATATGCTAGTCGCTCAAACCTTGAACTCAGCTCGCAGCTTCGCTTGATTGCACTGGGCTAGATTAGTGAGGTGAATACCGCAGGGAACGCCGCGACAGGATTGCGCGTCGAATCAGTGCCACTCACTGATGAGGCGAATCGGTGGGCGCTGCTTGATTTGCTCAGTCGCACGAACCCCGCGCATCCACTCGCCTGGCTGCGCAATGGTGAAGGGCTCATCGGCGCTGGAAACACCCTACGCCTCGCGTTTCGCGGCCCGAACCGATTCGAAGATGCAGCCACGGCGTGGCGCACGATCAGCTCAGCGGCAATCGTTGACGATCGGGTGAACGTTGCTGGCAGCGGCCTGGTTGGATTTGGGAGTTTCGCCTTCGCAGACTCCAGCGCGAGCGAATCGGTGCTGGTCATTCCCGAAGTCATCTTTGGCCAGCGCGACGGCGTCGCCTGGGTAACTCGATTTTCTGACGTCACTGAGCTGCCCGATGCAATTGAGCTGCAGGGTGACATCGAGGTGCGCTTTCACGAAGGGCAGTTGAGTGAGATTGCGTTCAAACGCGCTGTCGATACTGCCAAACAGCGGATTTCTGCTGGCGAGGTTGAAAAGGTTGTGCTCGCCCGTGACATTCAAGCTGAGTTGCCCGCCGACGCTGACCTGCGCCTCGTGGTTTCACACCTCGCGCATTCATACGATGACTGTGCCACGTTTGCAATCGACGGAATGCTCGGCGCCAGCCCTGAAACCCTGCTGAAGGTCGACTCAGGCACCATCACGGGGCGAGTTCTCGCCGGAACTGCAGCCAGAGGCGCAGACTCGTCAACAGACAACTCTGCACGTGAAGCGCTTCTGACTGACGAAAAGAATCTGAACGAGCACGCGCTTGCGGTTCAGAGCGTTTCAGCAAAACTCGAACCCGTTACCTCGTCTCTGGTGATGGATGCAGAACCCTTCGCACTCGAACTCCCCAACGTGTGGCACCTTGCCACCGACTTCGAGGGTACGTTGTTGGCTGATGAAACAGTGCTAGCCGTGGTCGCCGCGCTGCACCCGACTGCAGCCGTCGCCGGAACTCCTACTCAGGCCGCAACAACCCTCATTGCTGAACTCGAAAACTTTGACCGCGGTCGCTACGCCGGCCCGATTGGCTGGCTTGATTCTGCGGGTAATGCTGAGTGGGTAATCGCGCTCAGGTGTGCCGAGGTGGATGGCACACAGGTGAGGGCGTTTGCGGGAGCGGGCATCCTCAACGAAAGCAACTCCGACGAGGAGCTGGCCGAAACGTCAATAAAGTTCGAACCGATTATTGCTGCGTTTGGCGGCGACTGAGCTTCACCTCAAGGAGCGTGAGGCCGACGACAGGTGCAGTCAGCGTTCGCTCGAGTTCTGACCTGTTGGTCACTTGCTCGTAGGTCCATCCATAGGCTGAGGCGAGGTGCTCGAATGAGACACTCTGTGGGGTGTACATCACCCGGTCAAATGCCTGCTGGTCAGCACTCTGAGCAACTTCTAGGTTGTCAAAGATTGTTCCGCCGCCATCGTTACCGACGATGAGGAGCATTCGCGGGCGCGGTTCGTCTGCACCCCAGAACATGCCACCGACATCGTGTAAAGCTGTTACATCACCCACAAGCACACGAGTGACTCCCGCTCCGCCTCCTGCTTGGCTAGCGGCAGCGATACCACCCGCTGTCGAGATGGTTCCGTCAATACCGGAGAGTCCACGATTGCTGAACACCCGAATGTTCTTTGGCATCGCCAGTGAATCGAGAACACGAATCAGCGAGGATGCTCCCACTACGAGTCGATCGTGCGGCCAGGTCGCGCGCCAGATTGCCTCAGTGAGCATCTGACGAGTGATTGGTTCTCGCATCGCGGCGAGTTCAGCTTTTGCGTACGCACTGCGTTCTTTGTAGCCGGTTTCTCGAGCAGCGGCTGTGTCAGGCGCGTGAACGGTGGTCGAACGCTCTGCGAGCTCGCGATTGCGCACAACCCAAGATCCGAGCCAAGTTCTGGCCGCTTCCGTGTCATAGCTCTCAGACAACACGACGTCATCAGCGACATGCTGCGCTGTATGACCGGGGTTATACACATCGCCGTCATCACAGCGAACAACAATTGATTCAACACCTTCGCGCTGAAATACCTGCGCTACCTCTCGAGAGAGATTGGGTGAGCCAAAAACAATAACCCGCTGAACCTGTTCCCCAAGTTCAGTTCTGAGCAGTTCACGGTAGTGCGCTATTGCTTCACGGCCGAAGCGCGCTCCGCTGGTGACCTCGGCAAGTAACGGAACCTGGGCGGTATGAGCAAACTCTTCTGCTCTCGAACCAGCACCCAACCCTGCCACCACGATCGTCGGAACCACACCCTCAAGAACGTGCACCGCGCTCGTCTCGACTGGCTCTTGTGTCGCAACGTTGAGCGCCGGTTGAGCAGCGACCGTGCTGGTGCGCACCGCCTCGAAAAATTCTGCATCATGGATGCTCGCGTCTGAAAGCGGCTCCCGAAAGGCAAGATTCAGGTGAGCAGGTCCACGCAGAGCTTCTGGCCAAACGTCGCTCGCAAGGCGTGCTGCAGTACTCACGATATCTGCATCGATGAGCCCGGATTGCTGACCGAAGTGAGTTTCTGGCGCCTGGATGTCTGCGGCAAATCTCACGAAATCGCCAAAGAATTCGGCCTGGCGGGTGGTCTGTGGGCTCCTGATGTTGCGCATCTCATGCGGTCGGTCTGCGGTGAGCAGAAGCAGCGGGCTAGCCGCATGATGTGCCTCAAGCACCGCCGGAGAAAGATTCGCAATCGCCGTGCCACTCGTGGTGACTACCGCTGCCGGAACTCCTGTCTCAAGACCGAGACCGAGCGCAAAAAATGCAGCACTACGCTCATCAATCTTGACGTGCACTGTGAGGTCGCCGCGTTTTTCATACTCGACTGCGGCGAGCGCCAGGGCCTGAGAACGAGAGCCCGGGCAAACCACCAGATCAGTCATCCCTCGCTCAATAAGTGCGCCGAGCAGAGCAATTGCGAACGCACTCGAAGCCGCGGCACGGGTCTTAGCCGTCATCGCGTTTGCCCTCTTCACCAGGAAAGGTTTCGTCGTCGAGTGCTTTCAACTGTTCTTCGAGGTCGCGAATTCGAGCATCCATATCTGAGATGTTCTTTCCGGATGCACTACTCCCCGTGAACGCAGGGTCATCATCTGGGGCGACGTTCTGGCCTTGCTGTTTGCGAACCGACGACTTCCTGCCCCGGCCCACGGTAAACCAGAGCAGAGCTCCAACCACGGGCAAAACAACAATTAAGATCACCCAGGCTGGTTTGCTCACTCCACGGGTTCGCTTCGGGTCAATCATGATGGCATCGACGAGCGCAAAGATGATGAGCGCACCGAGTATCACCGCGAGTGCAACCCACAAACGAACCATACGCTCAATCTTAATGAATCGGTGAAGCAGTTGAACCCGGTCAAGGTTTACGCCCAGAATTGACGGATAGACTCATCTGGTGACTGAGACCCAAAATGACAATCTGTCAGGCGGCAAGGCCTGGTTCATTTACATTCTGCTGCGTCTGGCGTTTTTCATTGTTCCGTTTGCGCTTCTCGTATGGCTCGGCACGGTGACTTGGCTGCCGGTTTGGCTAGCAGCTATCTTCGCTGCGATTATCGGCCTCGCGTTGTCGATGCTACTTCTGAGCCGCTCGCGTAACCGAGCATCCACTTCAATTTATGACTGGCGAAACCGAAGCCGAACCGCTGATGACATCGAAGAGGATGATGTCATCGAGAACCAGGCGAACTAGAAACCTATTCCATAGGCGATGCCGACCGCATAGAGCAGTCCAGCAATGCTGGTCAGCTTCAGCAGCAGAATCAGCTCGGCTGCGCTACGAGCAAAAATCATGATGATGACCATTGGGAGCACCAGTAGCGCCAAGAACCAGGTGTAAAGCAGGCCCGGGTACACGAAGCCATACAGGTAGACGAAGCCGAACGGTGCGATCACAAAGATGCAGTAGAGGATTCTCGATGCGCGGTGGCCAATCAGAACTGACAACGTGCGCTTGCCCGCCTCGCGATCGGTTTCGATGTCGCGCACGTTGTTCGCGATGAGCACCGCGGTCGCAAAAAGACCGACTCCGACTCCCGCGAGCCAGGCTTCGCTCGGAATGTACTCGCTTTGCAGCCAAACCGTGCCGACCGTAGCTACCGGCCCGAAAAAGATGAACACG
>JALRLI010000041.1 GCA_023254555.1 Microbacteriaceae bacterium | reverse complement strand
ATAAACCTGGCCCAGTGTTGATTACACGTCAAAATAGTAAAGACGACTCAGACGCTGATTCTTTCCGGTATTTACTGCAACCGAACCTGTTGCTGAGGTAATCGAGGCTTGCTTTGTGGGTAAGCCACCTGAGTCTAAGCAACTTTAGAAATTACAAAAACGCTGAAATTGATTTGAATCCAGGGTTCAATTTATTTCTTGGGGCTAATGGGCAAGGGAAAACGAACGCAATAGAAGCGATTGCGTACTTCACAAATTTAAGTTCACATCGTGTTTCTCAAGACCAGGCGTTGATACGAACGGATTGCGAATCTGCAATTGTTCGTATGCGCGTTCAGAGGAGCGAGAGGGAAACTCTCCTAGAATTCCAACTGAACAAAGCACTCAAAAATCGCGCTCAGATAAACAAATCTCCGGCGAAACCCAGACAGCTCACTGAGAATTTCTCGACGGTCGTGTTTGCGCCGGAAGACTTACAAATTGTTCGGGGTGAGCCATCCGTGCGACGAAAATTTCTCGATCAAACGCAGACACTCAGAAACCCACATTTTTCAGCACTCATCAGTGAATACGAAAAAGTTGTAAAACAACGCAACGCCCTTTTAAAAACAGCCAAGATCCAGCGGAGTCAAGGATTCGAGAAGCCCGAGAGCATCGTTACGACACTCGAAATTTGGGATGCACGTTTAGTGGAACTTGGCGTCAAAATTTGGCGAGCCAGAATCCAGCTTCTGCACGCACTCAAGCCTTTCTTCGAAAATGCTTATCAACAACTGACTAACAGTGACCATCAGCTGAGTGCTGAGCTGATTACAAACGACATCAGTAATTTCGTTGAATTATCCGATGTCGAAATTCAAGAACGCTTTTGGGATGCGTTGAACGCGAACCGAGCGAGTGATTTCGCCAGAGCACAAACATCAATCGGGCCTCACCGTGATGACCTTGAACTTTCACTCAATGCATTGCCAGTGAAGGGATATGCCAGTCATGGCGAAACGTGGTCATTCGTTCTAGCAATGAGACTTGCTGTGGCAGAGCTTCTCAAAAAAGAGAGTACGGCGGGCGACCCTGTGCTGATTCTTGACGATGTCTTCGCTGAATTAGATAAATCCAGACGCGATAAGTTATTTTGCGCCGCTCAAGATTTTGAACAGACAATTGTTACTGCTGCCGTAGCTGACGATGTACCCAAGAACATCAACTGGCACGTCGTGCACATACAAAAAGGTGAGGTTATCCCCGGTGAGGTGACTAATGTCTGACGAGAAAGAGACATTCACATCGGGTGTGTATCTACGTTTCAAATCTGTTTGGCGTGGAACGTATGAACAGAGAAAACGCAGACTGAGAAAAAACGATGTCAGCAGCGAACCCTTCGGCAAAAATCGAGATCCGAAGCCGTTGAGCGAAACACTTGCTTCAATCACATCTGACTTTGGGTGGACATCCATGCTTGCGGAATCAGCAATAGCGCAGAATTGGCCTGATTTAGTAGGTAATACGCTGGCAGAGCACGCACGAGTGCTCGAGGTTTCGGCGGGTGTGATTCGTGTTCAGTGCGACTCGACCGCCTGGGCGACAGAACTCCGACGACTTCGTTCCCACGTGCTCACGCGCATCCATGAAGAGTACCCTGAAGCGCAAATCGAAGAAATCAAATTCATTGCACCCAACGCCCCAAGCTGGAAACATGGCCCTAAATCAATTCCAGGGCGGGGTCCGCGCGATACTTACGGTTAAAGAGACAAATCTGGTGGTTACCTGAAAAACATTTGCGCAGGCGGCGAAAATCCAAGTTTCTAGAGGCTATCATCGATAGAATTAAGCACTCATCTACGTATCGGGAGAAGTGCTTTTATGGCTTCGGAAGCAAGCGCCACCAAAGAAAACAAAAAAGAATATGGCGCTGGAGAGATCCAAGTTCTCGAGGGCCTCGAAGCTGTTCGCAAACGCCCAGGCATGTACATCGGTTCTACCGGCCCTCGCGGGCTTCACCACCTGGTCTATGAAATCGTTGATAACTCGGTTGACGAATCACTCGCCGGGTATTGTGATTCGATTGAGGTAACCATTCTTGAAGACGGTGCTGTTCGAGTCTCAGATAACGGCCGTGGCATTCCGGTAGATATTCACCCCACCGAAGGTAAGTCAACCGTTGAGGTTGTGCTCACAATTTTGCACGCAGGTGGCAAGTTCGGCGGCGGCGGATACGCGGTTTCCGGTGGTCTACACGGTGTGGGTTCATCTGTTGTGAACGCACTGTCTACACATCTTGAAGTTGAAGTGAAGCGCCAGGGCTTTGTGTGGCGGCAGCGATTTACGGTTGGTGTTCCGGATGCCCCACTCGAAAAGGGTGAGGCTACCGATGAAACCGGTACCACTATTACGTTTTGGCCAAGCGCTGACATTTTTGAAACGATCGATTTTGATTATGCGACGCTCAGGGCACGCTTTCAACAAATGGCGTTCCTGAATAAGGGTTTGCGCATCGCCATCACCGACCTGCGCAAAGTAGAACTTCCTGCGGCTGAAGAGAGTGAAGACGACTTCGAGGATGATGAAGCAGCAGTACTGACATCCCGCAACGACGTATTTTTATACGAGCGTGGCATCGAAGACTATGTTCAGCATTTGAATAACGCTAAGCGTGCCGACCTCGTTCACGAAGAGATTATTTCGTTTGAGTCCGAAGATACGGACAAACACATTTCGCTAGAAGTGGCCATGCAGTGGACCTCGGCCTACACCGAAAGCGTGCACACGTACGCGAATACGATTAATACGCATGAGGGCGGCACCCACGAAGAGGGCTTCCGCGCCGCGCTGACCACACTTGTGAATAAGTATGCACGTGAGAAAGGCCTCCTGAAAGAGAAGGATGAGAACCTCTCTGGCGATGACGTGCGTGAGGGGTTGACCGCTGTCATCTCGGTTAAGCTCAGCGAACCACAGTTCGAAGGCCAAACCAAAACAAAGCTTGGTAACACCGAAGCAAAAGCTTTTGTGCAAAAAGTGACCGGCGATCAGCTGGGCGATTGGTTTGATCGTAATCCGGCTGCTTCAAAAGAGATTATTCGTAAAGCCCAGCAGGCTGCGACCGCTCGCCTCGCGGCGAGGAAGGCTCGAGAAACAGCCCGTCGAAAAGGGCTGCTCGAATCTGGTGGTATGCCGGGCAAGCTCAAAGATTGCTCGTCGAAAGATCCTTCACGGTCTGAAATTTTCATCGTTGAGGGCGACTCGGCTGGTGGTTCGGCAGTTCAAGGACGAAACCCCGAAACACAGGCAATTTTGCCTTTGCGCGGAAAAATTCTGAACGTTGAAAAGGCCCGCCTCGATCGCGCGCTTCAAAACACTGAAATTCAGGCCATGATTACCGCTTTTGGTGCAGGTCTTGGCGAAGACTTCGACCCTGAAAAAGCGCGCTACCACAAAATCATTTTGATGGCGGATGCTGATGTCGACGGCCAGCACATCACCACACTTCTGCTCACTCTGCTGTTTAGGTACATGCGCCCGCTGATTGATCACGGTTACGTTTACCTGGCGCAACCGCCGCTTTACCGCTTGAAGTGGTCAAACTCTGAACACGAATATGTGTTTAGCGACAAAGAGCGCGACCAGCAGCTGGAGTCTGGAATGGCAAGCGGCAAGAAAATTCCAAAAGACAACGGCATTCAGCGCTACAAGGGTCTTGGTGAGATGGATTATCGCGAGCTCTGGGAAACCACGATGGATCCTGACACCAGAACTTTGCTGCAGGTGAGCCTTGATGACGCGCTCGCAGCAGACGAAATTTTCTCAACCCTGATGGGCGAAGACGTCGAAAGTCGACGAAACTTCATCCAGCAAAATGCGAAGGATGTGCGTTTCCTTGACATCTAAAGATGAAAACACCCCCGACCAGGTTGAAGTAACCGATACAAACGGAGCCCCAGAACACACGGGCACTGTGAATCAGGTTGACCTGCAGCTTGAGATGCAGCGTTCATATCTCGATTACGCAATGAGTGTGATTGTTGGTCGCGCGCTGCCGGAGGTTCGCGACGGCCTCAAGCCTGTTCATCGCCGCGTAATCTACGCGATGTTCGACGGTGGCTACCGACCAGACAAGGCCTTCAGTAAGTGCGCCCGAGTCGTTGGCGACGTCATGGGGCAATTTCACCCGCACGGTGACTCAGCGATTTACGACGCCCTGGTTCGCCTAGTTCAGCCATGGAGCATGCGGTATCCACTCGCATTGGGCCAGGGCAACTTTGGTTCGCCAGGTAACGATGGCGCTGCAGCTCCTCGATACACCGAAACAAAGATGGCGCCGCTCGCGCTTGAAATGGTTCGAGATATCGACGAAGAAACCGTTGATTTTCAAGACAACTACGATGGCCGCACCCAAGAACCTGCAGTTTTACCGGCAAGGTTCCCAAATCTGCTGGTCAACGGCTCAGTCGGTATCGCGGTTGGCATGGCGACGAACATCCCGCCGCACAATCTGCGGGAGGTGGCCGAAGGGGCACAGTGGCATCTTGCTCATCCGACCGCGAGCAAAGAAGAGCTTCTTGAGGCACTGATTGAGCGAGTCAAGGGGCCCGACTTTCCTACCGGTGCGCAGATTCTTGGAACCAAGGGCATTCAAGATGCCTATCGTACCGGGCGTGGTTCGATCACGATGCGTGCGGTTGTCAACGTCGAGGAGATTCAGAATCGAACCTGCCTCGTTGTCACCGAACTGCCGTATCAGGTAAACCCCGACAATCTCGCAATCAAAATTGCCGACTTAGTGAAAGACGGCAAGATCCAGGGAATCGCGGATATTCGCGATGAAACTTCGGGTCGCACCGGTCAGCGCCTGGTGATTGTTCTGAAGCGTGACGCGGTTGCAAAGGTGGTGCTGAACAACCTTTACAAGCAGACACAACTGCAGGAAAACTTCGGCGCCAACATGCTTGCGATCGTCGACGGCGTGCCCCGCACGCTCACCATCGACGGTTTCATCACCAACTGGGTGAAGCACCAGATTGAGGTTATTGTTCGCCGCACCGAGTACCGCCTCAAGAAAGCCGAGGCTGAGGCTCACATTCAGCGGGGTTATCTCAAGGCGCTGGATGCACTCGACGAGGTCATCGCACTCATTCGTCGCTCACCTACGGTTGACGAAGCGCGTGAAGGTCTCATCACGCTGCTCGACATCGATCAGCTGCAGGCTGACGCGATTCTAGCTTTGCAGCTGCGACGTCTCGCAGCGCTTGAGCGACAAAAGATCATCGATCTCGCGAAGCAACTTGAGGAGCAGATTGCCGGCTTCAAGAAGATTCTCGCGAGCGAAGAGCTTCAGCGCAGCATCGTCAGTGAAGAGCTCGCCGAGATTGTCAATAAGTACGGTGATGAACGTCGCACGAACATCCTGTTCGGGTACGACGGGGACATGTCAACCGAAGACCTCATTCCAGAGGAAGAGATGGTTGTTTCGGTCACACGTGGTGGTTACATTAAGCGAACGCGCAGTGACAACTATCGCAGCCAACATCGCGGCGGCAAGGGAGTCAAGGGAGCGGCGTTGCGTGCCGACGATATTGTTGAGCACTTCTTCGTGACCACGACTCATCACTGGCTACTGTTCTTCACGAACACTGGTCGCATGTATCGGGCTAAAACCTATGAGGTGCCAGAGGGCGGTCGGGATGCGAAGGGTCAACACGTCGCAAACCTGCTCGCGCTGGGTCCAGACGAAACAATCACTCAGATTCTTGACATTCGTGATTACGAAGCAGCGAAGTTCTTGGTGCTCGCTACACGCGACGGTCTGATCAAGAAGACGGCACTCACCGATTACGACACGAACCGAACTGGTGGAATTATCGCAATCAAGCTACGCGAGGGTGACGAACTTGTCTCTGCGTTGCTCGCTGATGAAAACTCAGACATCTTGCTCGTTTCGAAGCACGGCATGTCGGTTCGCTTCACGGCAACAGATAGCGCACTCCGCCCGATGGGTAGAAGCACCAGTGGTGTTCGCGGTATGAACCTTCGCGACAAAGATGCTCTGCTGAGCGCGTCACTCGTCACCGATAGTGGGTTTGTGTTTATCGCTACAGAGGGTGGCTATGCGAAACGAACCGCTGTAGGAGAGTACCGTGTGCAAAACCGTGGCGGCTTCGGCATCAAGGTAGCGAAACTCGCCGAAAACCGCGGCGATCTTGTCGGAGCTTTGATCGTCGAAGAAGAGGATGAGGTTCTGGCCGTGCTCGCAACCGGCAAGGTTGTGCGCTCAAACGTAGCTGAGGTTCCAGCCAAGGGTCGAAATACGATGGGAGTCGTGTTTGCGCGATTTGCAGACGAGGACCGTATTATTGGAATCGCTCAGAATTCTGAGCGCAATTTGGAAGACGCTGAAGACGAATCCGCAGACGAGCCGGATGCAGCAGCTGAGACCGCACCTACTGAAGACAAGGAATAGCTGATGGCTACGAGCGTTGCGAAGAAGATCACATCAAAGACTCGACGCAAACCATCAGCTAAAGAGGTTCGTCTCAAGCTGGTCTACATCGACTTTTGGTCGGCAGTGAAATTCTCGTTTCTCATCTCGGTCTGCCTTGCGGTTGTTGGCTTTATCGCAACCATTCTTATGTTCATTGTGCTTACCCAGACTGGCGTGTTCGCGTCGCTGAACGAGTTGTTCATGGACATCGTGTCAGGCGATGATTTCAACCTGTCGAACATGCTCGGCCTGCCACAGGTAGCTGGCTTCGCTCTTGTGGTTGGAATCTTGAACATCATCGTAGGCACCGCGCTCGGCGCAGTCTGCTCGATTGTTTACAATCAGATTGTGCGTGTGCTGGGCGGATTTCAACTCGGCTTCACAAGCAGCTAACGTTCGATTTCATTACCCGTTCAAATTCGGGTAGAGTCGAATCTTGGTCAAGGGGCTATAGCTCAGGTGGTTAGAGCGCTTCACTGATAATGAAGAGGTCCCAGGTTCAAGTCCTGGTAGCCCCACGCAAGCTCATTTTGCAAGCTGACAAGTTCAGCCGGTAAAGTGGGATGGCACCCCCCGGGGCCTTAGCTCAGTTGGTAGAGCGCCTGCTTTGCAAGCAGGATGTCAGGAGTTCGATTCTCCTAGGCTCCACAAAACCAAAGACCTGCCTTTTCGGCGGGTCTTTTGTTTTGTTCGGTCTGTCCGGTCGGCGACTAGAATTGCAACAATGGCGATTGAATCCTGCTCCATCTGTGGTGAACCAAAAGACGAGAATGAACTCGACCCGCACGGTCATTTTTCGCCGGTCGATGACGATGGACCCTGTGAAGTCTGTGACAAGTACGAAGAAGAACATTATGAACTGGGTGAAGACCCAGACCACGAGTTTGCTCCATATCCACCCTCTTAGATAGGTGTACGATACCCATGGGGGTATAGAAAGGATGAAGCGATGGGCTTCTTTAGGTTTATGAGTTCAATGGCTGGTCGTGTGACTCGCGGTGTAGCCGGTCTTCTCATCTTCTTGCTCGGCGTGCTGATCGTGAGCAGTAACCCGCTCTGGGTGATCGCGATTGTCGTCGGCTTTGTTGTGATGGCAGCTGGTCTGCTCGACTTCTGCATTTTTGCGCCACTCGCTGGCAAGCCCTTCATGGGGCCAAAGCTGCGCGAGGCACTCAAGAAGTAGTCAACAGAGAAAACGGGATGTGCTACCTCGGTAGCACATCCCGTTTCTCAGTTAAGGACTATTCAGAGACCGGGTTTTCGTCGCCGGCAATCCAGAGCTCGTCATCGGCACGGAAGGTCTGCCAGAGGGCATAGCCAACACCGAGTACAGCAATGGCTCCCAGCACCAGCCCGACAACGAGTCCGCCACTTCGGCGACGAGGCGTCGCGACCAGCCCAGTTCGCTGACCAAAGTTCATGAGTGATCGAGACGCAGTGCGTGCGCGATCATCTTCGAGGGCATCCAGCGCGCGAACCGTGCTCATCAGTGCACCGGCAACAACGGGCGCGGCAACGCGTCGAACGTTACCCGCAGCAGCACGCGCAGCGAAGACTCCGCGATCGATGGTTGGGCGAGCCGCATCGACAGCATTGCGGACGCGTGGGGCAAGCTGTTCATCAGAGAGCATCTTTGCCTGACGTGACGCTTCTTGCAGCACGACACCCGCACGACCGAGCACAACTTTTTGATCCTGTAAAACGTCTTCAGCGACTGAGCGTAGTTGTTTCAGTTCTTTTCTGCGCTTGCGTGACAACTGCATCGGATACCTCCGGCTCGGCTAACAAATGTGAGAACCTCGTCTCTGCCTTCAACGCTACACCGATTTCATAACAGGTGACGAGGCAGATGAGAGGATTGCCAGCTGACACACAATAAGCTTGGAGCATGTCAATTCACACCAAAGTAGCCACAGTTTCAACAAATCACGGAGACATCGTCATCAATCTTTTTGGCAATCACGCGCCAAAAACCGTGAAGAACTTTGTAGACCTGTCTGAGAAAGACTTCTATAACGGCGTCATCTTTCACCGCATCATCCCTGGCTTCATGATTCAGGGCGGCGATCCAACCGGCACCGGTACCGGCGGCCCTGGTTACACCTTCGATGATGAAATTCATCCTGAGCTCGGCTTTGATCGCCCGTACCTGCTTGCGATGGCAAATGCGGGAAAGCGCCCAGACGCCTTTGGCAAAATGGCGGGCACCAATGGATCACAGTTTTTCGTGACCGTTGCGGCCACCGATTGGTTGAACGGAAACCACACCATTTTTGGTGAGGTTGCAGATGACGCGTCAAAGGCCGTTGTCGATGAGATTGCCGCGGTTGCGACCGGTGCGATGGATAAGCCGGTTGACGATGTTGTCATCACCGGTGTAACTATCGTCGACGCCTAGCCCCAAGCAAATTCGAACTATGCCTGCCGAGTTTGGTGAAAAGGTTGGCGAGGCTGAGCAGAGTTTTTGCTATCGGCATCCTGCCAGAGAGAGTTACGTGCTCTGTCAGCGATGCGGAAACACAATCTGCCCTGATTGTCAGACGGTTGCACCAGTGGGTGTGCTCTGTCCGGATTGCGCGGGGCAGGCGCGGGCTGCGGCACCGAGCAATGCAATAGCCAAGCGCTGGGCAGGAAGCTCAGCACCCCTGGCTACCTACTCAATAATGGGGCTTTGCGCACTCGTTTATGTTTTTCAGTGGTTGAGCGCAAACCTTGGCGGGCCAATCGCGGTGACCGAAGCGCTCTGGTACGCGCCGTTCTATTCGTTGCCGCAAAATTTTCAACCTTGGCGGATGGTCACGTCAATGTTTGCCCACTCGCCGACGGTGATTTTTCATATCCTGTTGAACATGTACACGCTTTGGCTTTTTGGGCGCCAGCTCGAGCATTTTCTCGGCCGCGGGCGATTTATCGCGCTGTACCTGATTTCTGGTTTCGCCGGCTCGTTGGTTGTGCAGTTCTGGACTTACGCTGACACGCAGGCCCTGCTGATTCCGGTCGTCGGAGCATCCGGAGCAATCTTTGGTCTGCTGGGCTCATTTTTGGTGATTGGCCGAAGCATGGGCGGCAATATGACATCGTTCGTTGTTTTGCTCGCCATCAATATCGCAATCGGATTTATGCCCGGCTCGTCGATTGCCTGGCAGGCTCACGTCGGCGGGTTACTCGGCGGACTTGTCGTGGGTTTGATCTTCATGAAAACCCGGATGCCG
>JALRLI010000040.1 GCA_023254555.1 Microbacteriaceae bacterium | reverse complement strand
ACCCGAAAGTAGAATAACGCTCTAGAAAACTATTAGAATCTAAAACATGGTTCTAAAAGTAACGACCAAAACTCTTCTTGCTACCGGCGTACTCACTGCTGCAGCGCTTCTTGCAGTGTCCTCTCCAGCTTCGGCCGTGCCAGCTCCATTTACTGACCCATCTATTTCGACTACTGGCGACACTCCCGCATCAGGAACGAACCCTGCGCAGGTTATTGCGACAATGACGAGCAATGTTGCGGGTGTGAGGGTGTTTAGTTTCCAAGCGGCTCAGTGGACGTTCGTCAATGTGATTCAGAATCCCGGCACCTGCCCCAGCTGGTTCACGGTTACCTCGAGTCCCTCTGCCGGCACCCCCACCTGCCAGACCGGCTTCAACGGATCGGATGCAAAGTTGATGCTGGTGCGCTTCCCGAACGACGTCGCAAGCGGCACGACAGTCACAATGACTATTGGCGCAAACGAGCTGAATGCAAGCGCTTCGGGGCAGAAATTCTTCTTTCTTGGATTTGATTCTGGTATGAGCCCGCTTCAGCAATCCGAGGTGAATTTACCTGCCCCACCAACGCCGGCACCAGCCCCCGCACCAGCTCCGGCTGCTGACCCGACTCTGGCCACCACCGGGTCGGAAGCAACTCCGTGGATAGTTGGAGCGGGAGCCCTGCTCACTGCTGGTGTTGCGGGTCTCGTCGCCACGCGTCGCCGGCGAGTGAGCTCCGCGACGAACTAGCGGTAGTAGCGCCCGAGGGTTTCTTCACGAAGCTCGGTGAAAGTACCGTCAACCATGCTTTCCCGAATACGGTCAACAAGTCGCACGATAAACCGCTCGTTGTGAATTGTGCACAGGGTTGACGCCAGCATCTCTTTTGCTTTGAACAGATGATGGATGTACGCAGCGGTGTAGTTCGCACACGTATAGCAGTCGCAGTGCTCGTCAATCGGCGCGAAGTGCCGACGCCAGCGGGCTGCTGACGCGTTGACTCGGCCGTAGGTTGTGTAGAGCGATGCCCCGCGGGCTTGGCGTGAGGGAGAAACGCAGTCGAAGGTGTCGGCGCCGTTCTCAATGGCGACAAAAAGGTCATCCGGCTCGGCGATGCCCAGAAGGTGACGTGGCTTGTGCTCGGGCAGCTCTTCGTTCACCCAGCGCACGATGGTGCCGAGCTGTTTTTTCTCAAGCGCGCCGCCGATGCCGTAGCCGTCAAATTCTTGCTCACCACGACCGTCTATTTCAACGCGCAGTGCCTCCAGACCACTTGCCGCAGAGCGACGTAAGTCTTCGTACTGAGCACCCTGAACCACGCCAAAAAGCGCTTGATAAGGGCGGTGGCTGCGATCACGGGTGAGTTCGCCGTGTGCCTGCAGGCACCGAATAGCCCACTGCCGCGTGCGCTCAACCGAGCGCTCTTGGTACTCGCGAGTGTTGAGCAGCGTGGTTAACTCGTCAAACGCGAAGATGATGTCCGCACCAATCTCGTGCTGCACCCGCATTGAAACCTCGGGCGTGAAGCGATGCATATCGCCGTTGAGGTGCGACTTGAATGTCACGCCGTCATCGTCGATGTGCGCGAGTCGTTCTTTACCGGGGGCAATTACGTCGTCAGATTGAACGGTGGATGAATCCATCGCGATGACCTTTTTGAATCCCACACCGAGTGACATCACCTGAAATCCGCCAGAGTCGGTGAACGTCGGGCCAGGCCAGTTCATGAACCTGCCCAATCCACCCGCTTCATCGACGATGTCAGAGCCTGGCTGCAAGTAGAGGTGGTAAGCGTTAGAAAGCAACGCTTGAGCACCCTGCGACTGCATCGCTTCGGGGAGCACAGCCTTGACCGTGGCCTTAGTTCCAACGGGAACAAACGCCGGGGTCTGAATCTGCCCGTGGGGAGTGGTGATAGTGCCAGTTCTGCCAAGCGGTCGCTGACCGTCGCTCGACGCTTCGAGGCGCGTGCCCACCTCGAAGCCAAATCCGTCTGCACTCACCTCACTATTCAAGCAGTTAGTGGTAGGAGTCGCGCACGACCTCCTACGAGGTAGAGCAGGGGGTTGCGGTATTCATCGTCGATTCTGAGCCCTACGTGCAGACAGCCATCGCCACAGTGCGTGAGGCCGCTGACATGACCGATGAGTTGACCCGGCGCTACAAGTTGACCGACCCCTACCGCTGCGCTCACCGGCTCAAAGCTGATGAGTTTGCCGTCGGCTTGCTTCAGTGTCAGCACCTCGCGATCGACTACGGAGCCCGCGAACACCACCTCCGCGGCCACTGGGGCCAGCACGTGATTGCCAGGTGACGCGCGCAGGTCTATTCCGCGATGGCCGGCCTTGTAGGGTCCATTTTTAAGATCGAAGTGTTGCATTATTTGTTGGTTCGACAACACTGGCTGCCACTGGCCGAAGTACCCACGAGGTGTACCATCATCCACCAGCATCAAACCGAGGGCGGCGAACAGTGCGATTGGAGAAACAAGCATTTTACGAATCTGCCCTGCGGAACAACTCCCTGCACGAGAGTTCGCACGCATTGCTCGAAAACTTGGTTTTCTTTCGCTGTTGTGGGCTGGTAGACTTGGCTCAGCATCTCACTTGAGGTGACTTCGCGTGTCCACTAAGACACGACTGCCATCGGTCTCGATGTCGGGCGAGCTTCGGTTCGCACGACGCTGAGCGGCGGTCGTCAGGGCACTAGGGCGGGCATCCACCGATGGTCGCAACAAACCGCAAGGCGCACACCTGTGCGCAGAACAGGAGACGGCAATGGCCGTTGTAACTATTCGCCAGCTGCTCGACAGCGGCGTTCATTTCGGGCATCAGACCCGCCGCTGGAACCCCAAGATGAAGCGTTTCATCTTCGCGGAGCGTTCAGGCATCTACATCATCGATCTGCAGCAGTCACTTGCCTACATTGACAGCGCCTACGACTTTGTGAAGAACACCGTTGCAAAGGGCGGAACCATTCTTTTCGTTGGCACCAAGAAGCAGGCGCAGGAGGCAATTGCCGAGCAGGCAACCCGTGTGAACATGCCCTACGTGAACCAGCGCTGGCTCGGCGGTCTGCTCACCAACTTCCATACCGTTTCAGCTCGTCTGCAGCGCATGAAAGAGCTCGAAGAACTCGATTTCGAGGGCACCACTTCTGGTTTCACCAAGAAAGAGCTGCTGCTCAAAAAGCGCGAGCTCGACAAACTGCAGAAGAGCCTCGGCGGAATTCGTCACATGACCAAGACTCCATCAGCGATTTGGGTTGTAGACACCAAGAAAGAACACCTCGCAATTGATGAGGCGAAGAAGCTTGGCATCCCGGTAATCGGCATTCTCGATACCAACTGCGATCCTGACGAAGTTGCCTACCCAATTCCTGGCAATGACGACGCGATTCGATCAGTTGGTCTGCTTACTCGCGTCGTTGCAGATGCTGTGGCTGAGGGCCTCATCGAGCGCCACCAGAAGCCAGAGTCAGGCGAGGCAGAACCACTCGCTGAATGGGAACGCGAGCTTCTCGAGGCTGAAGCAGTTACTGCTCCAGCTGAAGCTGCAACCGAGGCGCCCGCTGCTGAGGCAGAGCAGAAGCCTGCAGCCAAGAAGGCTCCTGCAAAGAAGCCTGTGGCTGAGAAAGCTGAGAAGGCTGAAGAGCCCGAAGCCGCTGCAGAAGCACCTGCTGCTGAGTAACCTTCATCCAGAATTCACAACCTCTTAAGGAGATTCAACTATGGCTAATGTGAGCCTAGAATCAGTCAAAATCCTGCGCGAGCGCCTCGGCGCTGGCATGGTCGACAGCAAGAACGCGCTGATCGAAGCAGACGGTGACATCGAAAAGGCAATTGAGATTTTGCGTCTCAAAGGCATGAAGGGTGTCGCGAAGCGCGAAGGCCGTGCAACCAGCGAGGGTCTTGTTGCTGCAAAAGAATCAGCTTCGAGCGTGACCATGATCGAGCTCGCATGTGAGACCGATTTCGTTTCGAAGAACGAAAAATTCATCGCACTCGGCAACCAAGTACTCGAGGCTGTTGCAGCTGCGAACGCCGCAGATGTTTCCGCAGCCCTCGCTGCTGACGCGGGTGGAAAAACCGTAGAGGCAGTAATCAACGACGAGGCAGCCATCCTTGGCGAGAAGGTTGAACTTCGTCGGGTTGTTCGTCTCGAGGGTGAGAACTTCGCTGTGTACCTGCACCAGACCAGCAAAGACCTGCCCCCGCAGGTTGGCGTTGTTGTTGCCTACACCGGCTCAGACGCTGAGACCGCACGCGCTATCGCGATGCACATCTCGTTCGCTGATCCGCTCTACCTCACTCGAGAGGACGTGCCACAGGCTGACGTTGACAAGGAGCGCGAGCTCGTCACCGAGATCTCGAAGAACGAAGGCAAGCCAGAGGCGGCTCTGCCAAAGATCATCGAAGGTCGCCTCACCGGTTACTTTAAGCAGGTGGCGTTGCTCGAGCAAGACTACTCGCGCGACAACAAGCTCACCATTGCGCAGGTACTCGACCAGGCAGGCATCGCCGTAACAGGCTTTGCTCGCTTCAAGGTTGGCGCCTAAGCGAGAATCGTGCGAAAGCCCGGGGAGATTATCCTCGGGCTTTCGTTCTTTCTCGCCCGGGTTCAGCCCCGCATCCACTAGCCTGAAACAGTACGAGAGGAAACTACAGTGTCGACAACCCCGGTAAATCGCAGAGTGCTACTCAAGCTTTCAGGTGAAACCTTTGGTGGGGGACAGCTCGGTGTGAATCCAGACGTTGTTAGCCAGATCGCTCGCGAAATCGCCTCCGCGGTTAACGACGTCGAAGTTGCTGTGGTTGTTGGCGGTGGTAACTTCTTTCGCGGCGCAGAACTCTCACAGCGAGGAATGGATCGCGGCCGGGCCGACTACATGGGCATGCTCGGCACCGTGATGAACGCTCTCGCGCTGCAAGACTTTCTCGAACAAGCAGGTGTGAGTAGCCGCGTACAGAGCGCAATCACCATGACTCAGGTTGCAGAACAGTACATTCCACTGCGCGCAATTCGACACCTTGAGAAGGGACGTGTTGTCATCTTCGGTGCGGGCGCTGGCCTGCCCTACTTCTCGACAGATACTGTCGCCGCTCAGCGCGCGCTTGAAATTCGTGCAGACGAAGTGCTGGTCGCCAAAAACGGCGTTGATGCTGTCTACACAGCTGATCCGAAGCTTGATCCCGACGCAGAGCGTCTCGAGACCGTCTCCTACGCCGATGCGCTCAAGAAGGGCCTCAAGGTCGTTGATGCCACCGCGTTCAGCCTCTGCATGGATAACCAGATGCCAATGCGTGTCTTTGGTATGGAAACACCAGGCAACATCTCTGGCGCGATTCGCGGCCAAAAGCTCGGCACGCTCGTCCACGCCTAAGCTGCAGAGCGACAAACCAACTAAACTCGGTACAAAGAAGCCGCTAAGGAGAAACCCGTGATTGCTGACGTGCTCGCGAACGCCAATGACAAGATGGATCGCACAGTTGAGGCGGCTAAAGAAGACTTTGCAACCGTGCGCACCGGTCGCGCGAACCCCGCGATGTTTCAGAAGATTATGGTCGACTACTACGGCACACCAACGCCTCTGGCACAGCTTGCTTCGATGCAGAATCAGGATGCTCGAACCCTGTCAATCACCCCCTATGACAAGGGTGCACTTCGCGACATTGAACAGGCAATCCGCGATATGCCAAACCTTGGCGCGAATCCCAGCAACGACGGCAACCTGATTCGAGTGACGCTACCCGAACTCACCGAAGAGCGCCGCAAAGAGTTCGTCAAAATTGTAAAAACCAAGGCAGAAGACGCTCGTGTCTCGGTTCGAAACACTCGCCGCAAGGCAAAAGATGAACTCGAAGCCCTCAAAACTGAAGTAGGCGATGATGAGGTGGCTCGTGGCGAGAAAGAGCTTGAAGCTGCGACGAAGTCTCACATTGATGCGATTGACGAAGCTCTGAAGCGCAAAGAAGCCGAACTGCTCGAGGTTTAGCAAGAATGGCTCAAACGCCGAAAGAGCCCTTCGAGTCAACGAAGGAACAGTTCGAAGCTGCCAAAGAGCAGTTCGAGGCGACTAGTGCGAAGCTCGAAGCACGCACTGGTCGAAATGTCTTCGTTGCAATCGCGACGGCGCTCATTTTCGGTGCAATCTTCATCGCAAGCCTGTTCTTCTTCAAGCACATCTTCGTGCTGCTTGTGGCGGGGCTGGTCTCGGTCACAGTGCTCGAACTCGCACTCGCGTTCAGGGCGAATGGCCGAAGGATTCCGCGGGTAGGTGGCATTCTGTTCGGTCTTGTCATTATTGCTGGCGCCTATTTCTTCGGAGCCATCGGCATGCTGGCGGCACTTCTCATCTCGGTGGTGGGGCTGACGCTCTGGCGCCTGATTGAAGGCCTCATCCCTGGCCAGGAAGTCGCGCCACGCACGCTCTGGCGCGACGTGCTCTCGGGTGTCTTCACGCTGGTCTACGTTGCCTTTTTCTCCGGCTTCACCGTGCTCCTCGTGCTTCAAGAGAACGGGCAGTGGTGGGTGTTCAGCCTGATTGCCATCGTTGCCTCAGTCGACGTCGGGGCGTTCGCTTCGGGCGTGCTGTTTGGAAAGCACAAAATGGTGCCCAAGATAAGCCCAAACAAAACCTGGGAGGGTCTCGCGGGTGCCGCAGTACTCAGTGCCATCGTCGCCATTGTGCTTACTGTAACGGTGCTCGGCAAGCCCTGGTTTGTAGGGCTGATTTTTGGTCTGCTGTTGTTGATTACCGCGACCGTGGGTGATCTCACCGAGTCGCTGATCAAGCGAAACCTCGGCATCAAAGACATGAGCTCGTGGATTCCAGGTCACGGCGGCTTCTTAGACCGGCTTGATTCGGTATTTCCATCAACAGTTGTTGCCTACGCGGTATACCTTGCCAGCAGCGCGCTTTAGAGCATCCACAGCTTTCTAAGGCAGAATAGAACCCGTGAGTGCACCTTTTCCAACGTCCAAAACGAAGCGTGGCGGGTATAACAGACATGAGGTCGACTCATTTCTCGAACTCGCAAGACGCTCGTATGACGGTGTCGCCGCAGAGGACGAACAGATTCGGGCGGCTGATTTACGGCTCACCTCGTTTTCACTGCAGCGGAAAGGATATGCCGTTCGATACGTTGACGCCGCGCTCGACCGCCTCGAGGATGTGTTCTTCGAACGCGAAAAACGCGAAGCCCTCAGAACCTATGGACAAGACGCGTGGCTGAATGCACTCGATGCTCAAGCCAAAGAACTGCGCAACCGTCTCGAGTCTGAGCGAGGGTATCGCTTCAAGCGGGCTCCAATGTTCGCATCCGGCTATGACCGCAGAGCGGTAGATTTATGCCTCGACCGTATCCTCATTTATCTCAACGGTCACGCACCGCTGACCGCGGTGGAAGTACGCGACACGGTTTTCCCGACGCAACACCGCGGCTACTCAGAAGATCAGGTTGACGCCTTTCTCGATGCCGTCGTGAGCTTCATTCTGGCAAGTCGCTGACAGCGAATTCGATTTGGTAGCCGCACCGGTCTAAACTTTAAAGACCCAAGAACTTCTGAGCACCGTGTATATCTCTAAAGACCAGCATTCCAGCGCATCAAAGCGTCGTAGACTCGGGCTCCCTAAAGTTTGGGCGCCGCTGGTGATCTTGGTAGTTGGTGGCTTTATCGCCATGTTTGCGGTTGCTCCTTTCACCACAACGAGTGCGGTCGCTGAAGAATACGCTCCTCTTGCGCCTGGTGAAACTCTCAGCCAAACGCTGATGACCGAGGCAACGGCGAATTCGTCGTTCACCATCGAGGCGTTTGAGGAGGTCGTCGCGCCGGCAGCTGCGGCTGTGAAGCCTGGCGGGGGAGCCGCCCCGGCTGCGGGCACCCCAGATCCTGGAAGCGCACAAGCTATTGCGATGGGATACGTTGGCGGCGGCGCTGAGTTCGACTGCCTCGTGGCACTCTGGAACAAGGAATCGCGCTGGAACGTTTACTCTCACAATACGTCGAGTGGCGCATACGGTATCCCGCAGGCGCTTCCCGGCGCCAAGATGGCTTCAGCCGGTGCAGACTGGGCGACGAACCCAGACACTCAAATTCGTTGGGGCCTTGGCTATATTAAGGGCAGATATGGTTCACCCTGTGCCGCATGGGCACACTCACAGAGCGTTGGCTGGTATTAGGCCACCCGATGCCTAAGAAACGGCGCACCGGTCGCGCAGCGAAAGAGCAGAGTGCGCGTGAGCAATTCGGCGGAGAGCCTGCAGATTTCTCGCACTTGCTGGGCGGCGGGCGACGCACCGAATTCAAACTTGGCTCTGAATGGGTGGTGCAGTCAATTTCTGCATCCCGAGCGCAGAAAGAATATGTCTGCCCGGGCTGCCCGCATCCTGTGCCGCCAGCGACCGCGCATGTCGTGGTCTGGCGAAATGATCACTTCTTTGGCGACGAACACGCAGTAACAGAGCGTCGACACTGGCACGAACACTGTTGGCGCCTAGCAAGGTAGAGAGTGGATGATGGAAGAAATTCGCAGCAGTACCCAATTGCCCGCTACCATCGAGCAGATTGAGTTGCACACGTCTGACGGGTTGACGCTCGTTGGTGAGCTGGCCATGCCAGTCGAGGGACAACCGGTCGCGACTTTGGTGACGCTTCATCCGCTGCCGACGGCTGGCGGCTTCATGGATTCGCACATCCTGCGGAAGGCAGCGTGGCGACTTCCTGCCCTTGCGAACATTGCGGTGCTGCGCTTCAATACGCGTGGCACGCACTCGCCGCGCGGTACCAGCGATGGTGAGTTCGGGGATGGAGTCACCGAACAGTTCGATGTGGCAGCTGCGATGAACTTTGTTCGTGAGCGCAACCTGCCAAACCCATGGCTAGTCGGCTGGTCGTTCGGCTCCGAGTTGGCGCTGAAATACGGCCTCGATCATCCAATCAGGGGAGCGATTCTGCTCTCACCGCCGCTGCGACGCACGAGCGAGCAGGAGGTTGCAGCCTGGGCGAATGCTGCCCCCCAATTGGTTGCCTTGGTACCAGGCTGCGACGACTATCTCAGGCCCGACGAAGCGAGGGTGCGATTTGCGAGCGTCCCGAAGCTCAAGCAGGTCAATCTCGAGGGCGGTAAGCACCTCTGGGTTGGTGAGCAACAGACACGCTGGGTGCTCAACGAGATAGTGGCCGCGGTCAATCCGGCGGCCCATCCACTCCCTACTCAGGTTTAGCGCGACCCCGAGGTGGGTTTCTTAGGCTGGTCTTTCTTCCCTGCTTCGGTCGCCGGTTTGGTCGGTTTTGAAGTTGGTGTAGCCTTGGCGGTCGCCTTTTGAGCGGGTTTCGGGCTTGGAACCGGGTTCGTAGATGGCTCTGACTCGACCGCAGGTAGCTTTGCGTCAACGGCGTTGCCAACGGTTTGCGTCATCTTCGATGCGTTTGCGATAACCGAACCGAGGCTCTCAAAGTATTGAGCCACGGCGCCGCGTTCGACTTTGAGCTGAGCCATTCGATCTTCGGCTTCGGCCAGAATGTTCTGGGTGCGTAGCTGGGCATCGGTGAAGGTGACCTGTGCTCTACGCTCAGCTTCGAGAAGGATCTCAGCTGCTTGAGCCTCGGCCTCGAGTCGCAGATTGCGAGCAACGTTTTGAGCCTGCTCTGTGGCGAGTTGAGCTTCAACGCGTTTCTCATCAGCGAGACGGTTTAAGACTTCGAGCTGTTCCTGCGCGGCCTCGACATGGGTTTCGATGAAGCTGTTGGCCTCCAGCATCTTAGACTTTAGCTCTGCCTCAATTGCGGCGCGCTTCTCGGCAAGCTCTTTGTCGGCTCGGCTCTTCGCCTCAAGAATTTCAGAGTTGATTCGGTTCACCTCAGCCTCAGTCTCGTGTTTGAGCTTCGCCAACTCCTCTTCTTGCTCGTGTTTGCGCTGCGCCAGTTCTTGGAGCGTTCGTGATTTGAGCGCCACAGCTTGCTCGGTAGCTTCGCTGAGTTTCGTGCTGGTCTCGCGCTGTGTTCTCGCAAGTGATTCATCGCG
>JALRLI010000003.1 GCA_023254555.1 Microbacteriaceae bacterium | reverse complement strand
ATCTCATCAGAGCATCTCACCCACAGATTCACTCGTGGAGCAGGTCACCTCACTCGTCAGATCACAAACTCGCGCAACGAAACTATTCTCAACTGAAGGGTCTACATTCGCCCTACAAACCATCGGACGCCGTGCGAATTTATTGGGGGTGCTCGCTACGACCGACAACGATCAGCTCGACTATGCAGCTCAGTCGGTGATTGGAATCGCAATCGCACTCGCAAGTACAGCGCTTGAGCAGGCACGAGCTGCAAGCGGTCCGATTGAATCGGTGCGCAGGGTGATTGTTGAGCTGCTCCGCGCCGGTCAGTTCGAGTTGGCCCATCGAATTGCGACTGAGAGTTTGGGGCCGTTACCCGAAGAACCAATTTCAATCGCGGTGTTTACCGGGCAAATCGCCGGTATTGAGCATGAACTCAGCCGGCGCGGCTTCTGTTCACGGATCAGCGGGAGAAGCGGCGAGGACGAGTTGGTGATTATCGAGAGTGCGACCTCTGGCACCGTGGCATCCTATTCTCAGCTCGTACACGCGAACACAAACATAGAGCTCAATGCTGGTCTCAGCTCTGTTCACAGTTACGAGCACCTCACTCTGGCTATCGAGCAAGCTGAGCTGGCGGCGGAAGCTGCTGCAATCCGGGGCAAGAAGGGCGCGACCGTTTTCGATTCCAGCCTGAACCGGGGCATCTTGACGGTGATTGAAGAGAGTGATGAGGCAAAGTTACGAGCCGATGCGCTGATTTCACCGATTGCAGACGTGGATGAGCGCAACAACGAGCAGCTCGTCAACTCGCTGGCTGTCTGGCTGCAACACAACGGCCAATTCGCCCCGGCAGCTGAGTCACTGGGCGTTCACAGGCACACCCTGAAGACTCGGATGGGCAGAGTAAGTCAGATTCTCGGCCGCGACCTCAATACGATGGATGCTCGAGCCGAACTGTGGGCGGCCCTTCGAATTCGCAATGACGTGTGATACGGATGCACCCGGGCTCGTCACACGATTGAACGATGTTTGAGAGCATCCCATCCCCGCGGCTCGAAGACAACGCCGTCAACTCGCAGTGCGCCTCCCCCGGGTGCGGCGTCGCCAATGGGCGTAAATCCTTTTGGAAGTGAGGCGCCGGGTGGAAACGTTGCTAAAAACCCATGATCTTCACCGCCGCCGAGCGCGAAACTCAGCGCTTCAGCTCGAGCTTGCTTCGATACAGTTTCGGCTTCTTGAGACGTGCAGTTCAAAATCGCGTCAGACCGCAGGTTGATGTCAACATTGCTGGCTTTCGCCAACCTCGAGGCATCAAGGCTCAGCGAGTCCGACACGTCCATCATCGCGGTTGCTCCAGCGCGCGCGGCCAAAGGGCCAAGAGAGATGGGCGGGCTCGGCGCCAGTTGCGCGGCCATCTCATCGGGATGTGAGAGCCAAAGCTCAGAGATGGCTCGTGACTGAGCATCCTGAGAATCTGTTGTTGCATATAAAAGGCTGAGACCCCGGGCGGCAACACCTAATTCACCGGCATACGCAACTGTATCCCCCGCTCTGGCGCCAGACCGAAGCACGGGTGTGAGTTCGCGCGTTTCGCCGATGACCGTGGCAACGAGAGAGAACTGAGCGGCCGAAGCGAGGTCTCCGCCCGTGACTTGGCAGCCGGGGGCTAACGTGTCGCACGCAGTGCTGAGCCCCAAAGCGACTTCTTCGAGCACGGAAACGGGAAGCTCGCCTGGTGCCAGCACCGATACGGTCAGTGAGAGCGGGGTCGCTCCCATCGCTGCCACGTCTGCCAGGTTTGTTGCTGCGAGCTTCCATCCGAGTTCAAATCCGGTTGACCAGTCCAACCGAAAATCATGCTTGTCAACCATTGAATCACTGCTGACAACGCAATCGCCGGCGAGTGCAAGCACCGCAGAATCATCGCCGGGGCCAACGAGTACGTGCTGAGCACCAGACGTCGTTTCACGACTGAGAGCCTTCAGAATACGAGCCAAGACTTCAGACTCACCCGCTTCGGAAACCGTAAGCGGGGCAACTGAATCAGAAATGCTCATGGTATCAAGGTAGCCTTTAGTCGTGGCTTCTCTCTCAGCAAACTCCGGCAGCAGAATAGGCCGGCTTTCTTTCGGGATCACAGTGGTTGCCTGCTTGACAGCCCTTGGTACCGGCTGCGCGGGCGTGGTGCCGATGGAGCCCGCAGACGACGCTAATAGCCCAGATTGTGCAGCGGTAACAGTGCGTCTTCCAAACACGGTGGATGGTCAACTTAAGCGCGAAACGAATGCTCAAGCGACCGCCGCCTGGGGTGAGCCAGCGAGCATCCTGCTGAGATGTGGGATCGAGCCTATGGGTCCGACGACCTTGCCGTGTGTGAACGTGAACGGGATCGACTGGATCCGAGATGAGTCTCAGGCTCCCCTCTATCGGTTTGAGGCGTACGGTCGTGTGCCCACCGTTGAAGTGATAGTCGACTCGGCGGCAAAGCCTCCCGTAAGCGGGACGAACGCGCTGGTCGATTTGGCAAATGCAGTGTCCTATTTGCCTCAGGAACGGCAATGCGTGGGTGAAGCCGATGCCTACACCCTTCCGCAGTAGGCAACTATTTTGCGAGTGCTAGCGTAATCAGTTCAGAGACGAGGTTCTCATAACTCATACCCGATTCTTGCCACAGGGTAGGAAACATCGAAATCGGGGTAAACCCAGGCATCGTGTTGATTTCGTTCACGACTGCTCCGTTTTCGGTCAGGAAGAAATCGACCCGAGCCAGGTCGGCACAACCCACCGCCGCGAACGCACGAATTGCTGAATTCTGAAGTATTCGAAGGTTTGCTTCGTCGATGTTTGCTGGACACTCAAGCTCAATACCTGAAGCACCCAAGTATTTCGCTTCGTAGTCATAAAATTCTCGGCCCGTGAAAACAATCTCGCCGGCAACCCCTGAAACCCTGGGTACACCATCTCTCCCGCCAAGAACAGCCAGTTCGACTTCGCGCCCAGCGACAGATTCTTCAATCAGAACGACTGAGTCCGATGCAAACGCTTCAGCTAAGGCAGCATCCAGCTCTGTCAGGCTTTTCACCTTGCTGACGCCAACGCTCGACCCCGCACGCGATGGCTTCACGAACACTGGCAGACCGAGCTCGACTGCATACTCCGCTGAAAGCTGAGGATCACGGGCATGATCGGCCGCTGTGAGCGTGCGCCATGCCGAAACACTGAGTCCGGCACTCGCCAACACAACCTTTGTGTAGTGCTTGTCCATGCAGATCGCTGAAGCGAGTACACCTGACCCCACATAGGGGATGTCAAGCATTTCCAACATTCCCTGTAGGGTGCCATCTTCGCCGAATGGGCCGTGTAAAACGGGAAAGACGAGCGCAATCTCTCCGAGGGAGTCGGTACTGCCGTCGTCGTAGGTGACGCGCAGCTCTTTGCTCTGCGGTGATTCAGGCCAATGGATGCGAGTGCCATTGTCGTTCACGTGAGGCATGTTTGCTGAGTCCAGCGCGAATGATGCAATCTGGTCAGCCGCCAGCACCGCCACACCCTGTTTCGTCAGGCCGACCGGAATGACATTGAACCGGGAAGAATCTACAGCCGAGAGCACTCCCGCTGCGGTCACACAGCTGATTTCGTGCTCGGAAGATCGCCCACCAAAGAGCAACACGATGTTAAGTTTGTGAGTCATGCTCACGCCCCAGCCCGTGAGAACCATTGGCGCCAAAACGGGCGTTTGACTGCCGACTGAGGATTCTCAGGCTGCGGCAGCACGTCATCAGCAGTTGCCAAGTGCGGCCCCAGCTCTTTTGGTGACATTTGCCCCTGCAGCACCATCTCTACCTGTTGCACAATTGGCATTTCGACTTCACGCAGTCGAGCGAGCCCCAGAACAGGTGCCACCGATGCAACCCCCTCGGCGGTCTGCTGCATCTGCTCGATTGTCTCTTCTTTGGTGTATCCCTGACCGATCAAGCGACCAGCGGTGTTATTACGAGACAGCGGAGACTGGCAGGTGGCGATGAGGTCTCCAAGTCCCGCGAGCCCCTGCAGGGTTGCCGGATCTGCCCCGTAGGCAACCGCAAAATCAGTCATTTCAACCAAGCCTCGAGTGATAATCGAAGCTTTGGTGTTCTCTCCGTAGCCCACCCCGTCGACAATTCCGATGGCTAGCGCAATGAGGTTCTTGAGCACACCGCCGAACTCTGTTCCCGGAACGTCAGTGTTCACGAAGGTTCTGAAGTACGGAGCAGACGAGGCCATAGCGACCTCTTGCGCAGTTTCTAGGTCGACACAAGAAGCCACCGCTGCTGTTGGCTCTTCTTTGGCGATTTCAAGGGCGATATTGGGGCCCGACACCACGGCAATCCGGTGCTCTTCGATGTCTAGGGTGTCGCGAATCACTTCAGACATGCGCATCATGGTGTCACGTTCGACACCTTTCATCAGGCTAATCAGAATAGCTTTCTTCGCCAAATGTGGCTCAATCGATTGCAGGTTTTGGCGCAGACTCTGAGCTGGCACTGCAAGATACACCTGACTTGCACCCTTGACTGCACTGGCTAGGTTGTCTGTCGCTTTGAGCCGCTTTGGGAGGTTGATGCCGCTGAGGTATTTAGAATTTCTTTTCGCGACATTAATCTCGTGTGCAATTTCACTTCGCCGCGCCCAGACAGTGACATCACACCCCGCATCAGCAAGGATTTTTGCGTAGGTAGTTCCCCAGCTACCCGAACCAATAACAGCTACTTTTCTGCCGCGATTGGCTGATAACGCATTCGCGTTGGCCGCCGTCGACACTTAAAAACGCCCCGTCGACGTTTGCTCATGCTTGGACGGATCCCACCGCTCAGCTGGCGCGGGCTCACCGCGAAGCTCTGCAAGAAGTTTGGCGATTGCATCCATCAGTTTCTTCGTGGCCGCGGTGACCGTTTTTTGGTCGATCGGCAACCCCTTGAATTCGCTCAGGTCGAGAGGTTTCCCGACTGAGACATTGATGAGTTTGCGCGGGAATGGATGAATTGCTTTGCCGTATCTCGGCATCAAGAGTTGCGTTCCCCAATGTGCCGCTGGGTAGAGCGGGATACCCGACTCGAGCGCAAGTCGAACTGCCCCAGTCTTGCCGCGCATTGGCCACAGATTGGGATCACGAGTGAGCGAGCCCTCTGGGTAGACGATGACCCCTCTGCCTTTCTCTATCAGCACAGAGGCGGCCCCCATAGGGTTGTCGCTCCCAGCCCCTCTGGGTGAGCCAGATCTCTCAACCGGAATCTGGCCGGAGGCCCTGAGCAACCAACCGAGGAATGGCACTTTGAAGAGGCTTGATTTTGCCATGAACCTCGGCTGTCGGCCGAGCCGCCAAGCAGCCACACCCATAGCAATTGGGTCTATTTCGCTGTAGTGGTTTGGCGCAAGGATGAATGGCCCTGTGGCAGGCAGTGCACTACTCGGGGTGAATCGGTACCCGACCATTGCTGACCACAGCGGAAGAACGAGTGCAGCAAGAAACCAGAAGAAGGATGGGCGGCGCTTTTCGGGGGTCCAGATGCTTCGACGTTTTTCGGTAGTAGCCACTCGTTGATTATCCCCTACTGGGCTGTGCGTTTCGGGAATCTTAGGCTTCAAAGATGAAATCCGCACCGAGCTGTGTCAGCTTCCCGATGAAATCTTCGTAGCCCCGGGAAATGATGCCCACATTTGTAACTTTGCTCTGACCCTTGGCCGTGAGCGCCGCAATGAGGTGGCTGAATCCGCCACGAAGGTCAGGCACTTCAATTTCAGCTCCTACGAGCGGTGTTGGCCCAGTGATGACGGCAGCTTGCTCGAAGTCTCGTCGAGCGACGCGACGTGTGTAATCGTGAAGTCCATCTTTGTGAACGACAATGTTCGCACCCATTTTGTTGAGGGCATCGGTGAATCCGAAGCGGTTCTCGTACACGGTTTCATGAATGGTAGAAACACCATTTGCTTTGGTAAGGGCAACCACGAGTGGTTGCTGCCAGTCGGTCATGAATCCAGGATGCACATCCGTCTCGATTGTGACCGGCACCAACTCGCCACCGGGGTGGTAAAAGCGGATACCGTCGTCTTCAACCTCAAATGCGCCACCAACTTTGCGGAACACATTCAGAAAGGTCATCATCTCTTCTTGTTTGGCTCCGCCTACAAAGACATCGCCCTCGGTTGCAAGAGCGGCAGCTGCCCAACTGGCTGCCTCGTTACGGTCGAAGATTGCACGGTGCTTGTACCCACCGAGTTCTTCGACGCCTTCGATGAAAATGACCCTGTTCGGTTCTACGTTGATAATCGCGCCCATTTTCTGCAGGATGCAGATGAGGTCGATAATTTCAGGCTCAATCGCCGCGTTTTTGAGTTCAGTTTGACCCTCAGCGAGAACTGCTGTGAGCAACACCTGCTCTGTCGCACCCACACTCGGGTAGGGCAACTCAATGTTTGCTCCCTTGAGGCCGTGTGGCGCGGTCAAGCTAATGCCTCTCGGCTCTTTCACGATGACAGCACCAAACTCGCGCAGCGCGTCGAGATGAAAGTCAATCGGGCGGTCACCGATTCGACAACCACCTAAGTCAGGGATGAACGCCTCGCCGAGTCGATGCAACAAAGGCCCGCAAAAAAGAATTGGAATGCGCGAACTTCCCGCGTGCGCATCAATATCGGCCATGTGGGCTGACTCCACATTGCTGGGATCGAGCAAGAATTCACCAGGCTCTTCGCCCTTTGTGATTTGCACTCCGTGAAGCGCCAGCAGACCTGCCACCACCCGAACATCAGAAATGTTGGGCACGTTCCGCAGAACGCTCGGTTTCGTTCCGAGAAGCGCGGCGACCATGGCCTTTGTCGCGAGGTTTTTTGCACCGCGCACTTCGATGCGACCGTGGAGCGGCTTTCCTCCATTGATGATGATCTCATCAGAGGTGAGACCAACTCGCTCGCCTGCTCGACGAGCATCATCGATCAGGATTTGTTTGGTTTCGTTACCCATGAGCTCCGCGTTCTGCCTAATTATTTCGAATTTTACCGTTAGGCCTTAGCCGGAATCGTTTTGGGCATCCAGTTGGGTCGTTGTTTCTCGAAATCAGTGATTGCTGCTTCGTTCCTGAGTGTTAGCGCGATGTCGTCGTAGCCCTCAAGGAGTCGCCAGCGGGTGTACTCGTCGATATCAAAGGTGAAGGTTTTTTCACCCACGGTCACAGTTTGGCTCTCGAGGCTGATGTCGATAGCCATTCCAGGTCTAGCCTCGAGTGTCGCCCAAATTTCTTCTATGTCTTGCTCGCTGAGTTGAGCCGCGAGCAACCCCTGCTTACCCGCGTTACCACGAAAAATGTCGCCGAACTTCGGACTCAGAACTGCCTTGAAGCCAAAATCTCGCAGCGCCCAAACCGCATGCTCGCGAGATGAGCCGGTTCCGAAGTCGGGGCCTGTGACCAAAACGCTCGGGCTCGCGTATTCAGGCTGATTCAAGATGAAAGCTGGGTCTTGACGCCAGGCAGCAAAAAGCGCGTCATCGTAACCAGTCTTCGTGATGCGCTTCAAGAAGACAGCCGGAATAATCTGATCAGTGTCTACGTTCGAGCGGCGCAGTGGCACAGCGACACCATGGATGTGATTGACCTTTTCCATGATTACGCTCCCTTCGATTTGTCAGCTTCGAGATCCCACGGGCTCGAGAGGGTACCTCTGATCGCCGTAGCCGCCGCGACTAATGGCGACACGAGGTGAGTTCTAGAGCCACTGCCCTGTCGCCCCTCGAAGTTGCGGTTACTGGTGGATGCGCAACGCTCCCCTGGCTCAAGCTGGTCTGGGTTCATACCGAGGCACATCGAACATCCGGCAAATCGCCATTCGGCGCCGAAGTCTTTGATGATTTTGTCTAAGCCTTCTGCCTCTGCCTGCAATCGCACCCTGGCAGATCCGGGAACGACCATGACGCGCACGCCATCCGCTTTTTTCTTACCTTTAATGATCGAGGTGAATGCTCGCAGATCTTCAATGCGGCTATTCGTGCACGAACCCATGAAGACGGCATCAACTTCAATGTCTTTCAACGGAGTACCAGGGTTCAAATCCATGTATTCGAGCGCGCGCTCCGCTGCGTGACGTTCATGCTCGTCAGTGATTTCAGCTGGGTTTGGCACCCGGCCGCTGAGCGATACTCCCTGGCCGGGGTTCGTGCCCCAGGTGACGAATGGTTCGAGCTCGTCAGCATTGATGAACACTTCTGCGTCAAACGTGGCACCCTCGTCGGTGGGTAGGGTCTTCCAGTACGCAACCGCTTCATCCCAATCGGCTCCCTGAGGGGCGTGCGGGCGACCTTTGACATACTCATACGTTGTTTCGTCTGGAGCAACCATTCCCGCACGAGCGCCGGCCTCAATTGACATGTTGCAAATCGTCATGCGCCCCTCCATTGAGAGGTCACGAATGGCAGATCCGCGGTACTCAAGCACATAGCCTTGGCCGCCGCCAGTACCAATTTTTGCAATAACCGCGAGGATAATGTCTTTGGCCGTCACCCCAGGCCGCAACGTGCCGTCAACGTTGATGGCCATCGTTTTGAACGGCTTCAGCGGCAGTGTTTGGGTAGCGAGCACGTGCTCAACCTCGCTGGTGCCGATGCCAAATGCCATCGCACCGAACGCTCCGTGTGTGGACGTGTGCGAATCTCCACAAACCACTGTGATGCCCGGCATCGTGAGCCCGAGCTGCGGGCCGACAACGTGCACAATGCCCTGCTCGGCATCACCGAGGGAGTGCAGACGTACGCCAAATTCAGCAGCGTTCTTTCGCAGTGCCTCAATTTGCGCGCGGCTGGTGGGTTCAGCGATTTCACGATCGATGTTGATTGTGGGCGTGTTGTGGTCTTCTGTGGCAATCGTGAGATCGAGTCGATGAACTGGACGGTCAGCGAGTCGCAAACCATCAAACGCTTGTGGGCTAGTGACCTCATGCACCAGGTGCAAATCGATGTAAATGAGGTCAGGCTGACCGTTCTCGCCACGAACAATGACGTGGTCATCCCATACCTTTTCGGCAAGCGTGCGTGGAGCACCTGCTGTTGCGTGTGTGTTACTCATATCGCCTAGATTTGTCGAACGTTTGGTGCCGTGGAAGCACCCGCAGCTAAACCAAAATCTTAGCATTGCCTACCTGAACGGCTGGCTTCGCGAACGCCTTACTGAGAGGAGTCTTCAGGCTCAGCCGCTCCGAGGTGCAAGCGCTCGCCAGTGACTTTTGCTTCACGTTTGACTTTGAGCAGGCTCGTCACAATCGACACAGTCATGGCCGCAACAATCACCAGAAGCGAAGTTACGGTGCTTATCTCTGGAGCCCACTCGATATGCTCACCACCATTTATGAAGGGAAGTTCGTTCACGTGCATTGCGTGCAACACGAGCTTGACACCGATGAAGGCCAAGATGAACGCGATTCCGTACTTCAGGTATTCGAGCTTCTCGAGCAGACCGCCTAACAAGAAGTAGAGCTGTCGCAAACCCATCAGCGCGAAGATATTCGCCGCAAAAACAATGAAGGGGCTTGTGGTGATCCCGAAGATGGCTGGGATCGAGTCGAAGGCGAATATCACGTCGGTGATGGCGATAGTGACGAACACCACAATCATCGGGGTGAACATTTTTTGGCCATTGTGAACCGTGCGAATTCTGGCGCCGTCAAATTCCGGTGAGATGGTGATGCGTTTTCGCAAAAAGCCAATCAGCTTGTTCTCAGTCTCCTCTTCGTCTTCATGAGAGCGGAACGCTTGGTGCCACGCTGTGTAGACCAGGAACGCACCGAAAATGTAGAAAATCCAGGAGAAGTTTTCGATGAGTGCTGCACCAAGCACGATGAAGATGCCGCGCAAAATCAACGCCATGATGATGCCGACCATCAACACTTCTTGCTGGTATTTCTTAGGAACCGCAAAACGGGTCATGATGATGACGAAGACGAAGAGGTTGTCCAAGCTGAGGCTGTACTCGGTGAGCCAGCCCGCGTAAAACTGTCCGGCATGCTCGGCATCACCAATGGCCAAAATTGACAGACCAAAAAGAATTGCGAGTAGCGCATAAAACCCGACCCACAGACTCGCCTCCCGCATCGACGGAATGTGTGGACGCTTGAAAATAATCAGCAAATCTGCGATCAAAATTGCGGTCAAAATAACGAGCGACACTATTTCAAAAAGCAGCGGCATACGGAGATTCGTTTCTTCGGATTGTGTTGATTCAGCTTCTGGCGGGTCTGGTTAAAAGAATAAACGCCCCAGACAATCTAGCCCGGGACGTTTACCTTTTGTGACCCCAGCGGGATTCGAACCCGCGTTACCGCCGTGAGAGGGCGGCGTACTAGGCCGCTATACGATGGGGCCGCGGCATAACTATACGATTCTGCCATAGTCCGTGCATCCCGACAAATCTAGCCCTCTGCAGCTGCGCTAAATACCTGCAACGCTCCGGGGACTACGCGCACATCAATCGGGAGCTGGCTAATCCGCTCACCATCCGCGTACGCGAGCACGTCTTCTGCCCGCAGTGTTACAGATATGGCGCGAATAAACTCGACGGCAGGATGCTTCGTATGGGTGCCCGCGTAGACCTTCGGAAAAACCGCCAGCAATCGCGTGCGACTCAGCTTGTGCCCGATAAACACGTCGAGTTTCCCGTCGTCAAGCCTGGCTTCGGGAGCCACATGCATCCCGCCTCCCATGTAGCCATTGTTGGCAATCGACACCAGAACAGCATCAACTTCACGTTCGACGCCATCGAGCGTGAGCACGTACCGCCGGCTTCGCAATTTAGCGAGCTCTATGAGCATTGCCAACACGTATCTGGATGCACCCTTCGGCCATCGCATAGAATTGGCTCTCTCGTTTACCAAGGCGTCGAAGCCAGCTGAGAGCACACCCGCGTACCAGCGAGTTTCACCCCCAGGCGTCGTCACCCTTGCGAGATCAACACTGCGCGGCTTGTGCTTCAGCTGATCGATCAGCACTGTGATACCGAGCATAGGCTCATTGATTGGCAGGCCGAGCCCGCGCGCGAAGTCATTCCCGGTACCCGTCGCGACGATCCCTAAGGGGATGCTCGTCTCTGCAAGCGCGTTCACGCCAAGTGAGACCATGCCGTCGCCACCGACCACAATCAGCGCGTGAGTTGCCGGTTGGAGAACTGCTCGCACTGAGCTCTGCAACTTGGCAAGCGATGTCTCCTGCAGCACTGTCACGCCATACCCAGCTCGCTCGAGCTCACGCGCAACCTCGACACCGACAGCGCCGTGTTTCCCAAATGACGCAAACGGGTTTACCGCGACCACGATGTCTTGCGAGGAGTGCACACCCACGATTATCGTCTGTTCACGAAGTGTTCGGCGAAACCCTCGGAAATGAGTTGCAAAAATCTTGCTGGGGTACCTGGACTCGAACCAAGAATGGCGGTACCAGAAACCGCTGTGTTGCCAATTACACCATACCCCAATGGCACTTCCGCAAGCGGGCGCCAAAAGGCAAATCTACCCTACTTTGCGGGCAGGTTTCAAAACGTGAGATTAACTGGGTCGGCGCCGGAGGTATCCAGAGAATCGATGTACCGCAATACGATTCCTTCGCGCAGTGCCCAGGGCGAGATTTCGAGTGTTTCAACGCCGAACACTTTCATCGCGGTTCGTACGACCACAGCGCCGGCCACAATCTGTTCACTGCGTTCGGGCGTGATGCCCGGCAACAGCTGCCTCGCACTCGAGGGAATATCCCTGAGTCGTGGTTCCCAATCTCTCAGGTTTGCGTAGTGCATCGGGGGTGGGCTTTGCCCGTCGTCGGGCACGCCTCCAACCAATCGAGCGAGAGAGCGAATCGTCTTTGAGGTACCAACCACTCGAGTTGGCTTCGGTCGAGATTTGAAGAGCTTTCGAACGTCGGTGAAGACCTCTCGTGCGTGAGCTCTCAGGGCTGAGATGTCTTCCCGAAGGGGTGGATCATCTGGTAAGTACTCGAGCTTCATCCGGCCAGCTCCGAGCGGAACTGAAACGCTGACATCTGGATACTCGTCAGCGCCTTGGGCGATTTCGAAGGAGCCTCCACCGATGTCAAACAGGAGTATCTCACCGGCTGACCAGCCGAACCAGCGCCGTACGGCCAGCATGGTGATGCGGGCCTCATCCTCACCGCTCAGTACCCGAAGCTCAATCCCGGTCTCTCGAGCAATTTGAGCAAGAACCTCAGGGCCGTTTGCGGCTTCTCTGATTGCAGACGTAGCGGTGGGAAGGATGTCGTCGACACCGATGTGCTGCATCGTCTGCACCGCAGACTGGATTGCATTCTCAAGAGCCAGCACACCATCGTCACTGATTGTCCCGTCGGGTTGAAGGTACTGCATCAGCCGAAGAACTGAGCGCTCAGAGTGGTAAGGCACTGGGCTTGCACCCGGATGAGCATCCACAATTAACAAGTGAACGGTGTTCGATCCAACGTCTAAAACACCAAGTCTCATAGGTTCACACTAAAGATGGAGTGGTTCGTTGTTCGTGATGGCGCGCTAGTATCCAACGGATTCATTTGTCGCATTGGGGCGTTCTGGTCCGCCGAGGATCTTCGCGGTAGCCGAAACTCCGAGACGAGTGGCACCGGCAGCAATCATGGCATTGGCATCAGCAAGACTGCGAATACCACCTGAGGCTTTAACCCCAAGTCGACCAGCTGCAGCTCGAGACATCAGGCTGACTGCGTGCTCGGATGCGCCGCCAGATTTGTGGTACCCCGTGCTTGTCTTCACGAAGTCAATGCCGGTCGCAGCAGCAATATTCACCGCGTCGATGATTTCATCGTCACTCAGGCAGGCCGTCTCGAGGATAACCTTCAGCACCTTCGCTGGAGTCGCTGCACGCAACCTTTGAAACTCCGATTCCACATCTGCCCAACTATGAGAGCGGATGAAGTTCAGGTTCGCTACCGCGTCAATCTCATCAGCACCTGATCGCAGTGCTAATTCAATTTCGTTCACTTTGGCTTCAACCTCGTGAGCTCCACTTGGAAACCCGACGACTGTGACCGCCTCAAACGGGCTCTCGTTTTTCACAAGCTGAACGAAGATTGGCGAGACGCACACTCGCTTAATGTTGAGTGTCAGAGCATCGTGCAGGAAGGCACGACACTCCTCGGTAGTCGTTTCAGGCGCGAGCAGAGTGTGATCGATAATCGCTGCGATACTGTCCATCTTCACAATCTAACGACACAGGTCCTTCACAGCTCCGCGGTTGACCGAGTTGCCAAGAATTCTCGGTGATTGAAGGATTCGCAGCAGACGTTACTCGTAACGTATTCGCATGCGAACGCTACGACTTCTTCAGCTCTCTACAACAGGCTTAGTAGGGCTCTTCTCACTTTTCTGGAGCGACAAGGTGGCAGTTGGGTTCACACTCGCAGTCATCGCTTTTGTGGTTTCGTTGCGACCGCTGAACACTCTTGGCATCGTCTTCGGTGGCGTCATCCTGGCAATCTGGCAGCTGATATTCACCGGATTCTGGGGTCAAATTGTAATTGCACTCAATACGAGGCTCGCGACCCTCAACGACTTCACTTGATCGCGTCGTAAGCAGTGAGCGCCTGATCTCTACTGAGCTTCAGATCCACAATCGGCTTGTAGGAATCATGCTGAGCAAAAGAGCCATCTGGCTCTACCGCTTCGGGAACCCAACGGCGGATGTACTCACCGTCAGGGTCAAACTTTTTGGCCTGAAGCTCGGGATTGAAGACTCTGAAGTAAGGCGCAGCATCAGCACCGCATCCAGCTACCCACTGCCAGCTCGCAGGATTGTTTGCAGGGTCTGCATCGACAAGCGTGTCCCAAAACCACTGCTCGCCTAGACGCCAGTCAATACGTAAATTCTTTGTCAGAAATGAAGCTACGACCATGCGCACCCGGTTGTGCATTGTGCCGGTGTGCCAGAGCTCGCGCATGCCCGCATCGACCAGCGGAATTCCGGTTTTCCCATGTTTCCATGCTTCAAACTCAGGCGAATTTGCTTTATTCCACCACGGGAATGTATCGAATTTGCGGTTAAAGTTTTGAGTGCTGAGATCAGGCCAGTGAAATAACAGGTTGTAGCTGAATTCGCGCCACGCGAGTTCTCTCAAGAAGGATTGCACGCCCTGTCGAATTTCGGGGTTCGCGACCGCTGCGCTGTTCGCTTCGTGCCAAACCTGGAAAGGGCTTATCTCTCCGAAACGCAGGTGGGGTGCGAGTTCACTTGTCTTGTGTAGCGCAGGAAAATCTCTTCCTGCTGCATACTCGTCAACCCGCTCCTCTATGAACTCATTCAATTGCGCGATGGCGCCAGCTTCGCCTGGCTGCCAGTGGTCACGCAGACCTCCTGCCCAGTCTGGTGAGGTTGGGAGTAGTGACCAGCGGTCTATATCGTCTGAGGGTGGCGTGATGGTTGATCTGCTCAACCCCAGCGGCACTGGGAACGGTGCTCTCGGCTCCGGCCGTTGCAGCGTTGCCTTGTAATACGGAGTGAACACTGTGTAGGGCTTACCCGCTCCCGTGGAGATAGTCCAGGGCTCGATGAGTAATCCCGCCCGAAAACTCTGCACCTCAATCGACTGCTCCCTTAGCTCAGTTTTGAGTTGGGTATCAATGTCACGTTCCGCCAGCCCGTAGCGCCGATTCCAATAGACTGCGTCAGCGCCGAGCTCTCTGACTACTTCGGGCACTACCGCAAGCGCGCTACCCCGGCGAAACACGATGTTCAAGCCGAGTTTTTTGAGGTCTGAACTCAGCGATTGCAGGCTGTGATGCAACCACCACTTCGACGCCGCTCCGAGCGGACGCACACCGGTTGAGACCTCATCGAGCACATAGAGCAACGTGACTGGGTCACCGCGCTCAGCCGCCGCGTTCAAGGCAGGATTATCGGCCATTCGCAAATCGTCGCGCAGCCAGACCAGAGTTTCGTTCATCGATTTCCATCGTAGGCTGTTCTGTATGGCTGCGATAAGGCTCTTTGACCCAATAACGGTGAGAAATGTTGTCTTCAAGAATCGAGCTTGGGTCGCCCCGATGTGCCAGTACCAAGCAACTGGGCAGGACGGCTTGGTACGCGAGTGGCACCGAGTTCACTACGGCGCGCTTTCTCGTGGAGGCGCCGGCCTCGTCATGGTCGAAGCTACGGGTGTCGCACCCGAAGGCAGAATCACACCGCTGTGTCTTGGCATCTGGAACGACCAGCAAGCAGCAGAATTTCGCCCGATCATCGACTTTGCACACCAGCAGGGTGCCAGGATTGGCATTCAACTTGCTCACGCCGGCCGCAAGGCCTCGACGTATCCATGGATGCCCGATTCTCCGAGCGGAACAATAGACGCCACTAACGGAGGCTGGCCAACACTCGCGCCATCTGCAATCGCATTCGACGGTTTGACTGCCCCTGCTGCGATAACGCTTGAACAGATTGATCAGGTCATTGACGCCTTCGTCGCGGCAGCGGCGAGGGCTGTTGCTGTTGGCTTCGACGTGCTCGAAGTGCACTCTGCGCATGGATACCTGCTGCACGAATTTTTGTCGCCGCTAAGCAACCAGCGTGACGATGAATACGGTGGCACACTCGAGAACCGGTCACGCTTACTTCGCCGAATAGTTGCGGCGATTAGACATACTCAACCCGAGGTGCCGCTCTTCGTTCGCTTCTCCGCTAGCGAGTGGGTCGAAGGTGGTTTCGATGTAGATGAGACAGCCGTGGTCGCCGAATGGGTTTCGAAAGACGGCGCTGACCTCATTGATATCTCAAGTGGCGGAAATGTGGCCACCGCACCAATCCAGGTGCGTCCCTCCTATCAGGTTCCTTTTGCCGAGGAAGTCAAGCGTGCGACTGGCCTCACCGTTTCTGTAGCGGGCCTGATTAACACTGCGTCGCAAGCGGAGACCATTGTTACTACCGGCCAAGCGGATGCAGTCTGCGTCGCTCGAGCTGCGCTACGAGATCCTCATTTCGCGTTGAACTGGGCCAAAGAACTGAATGTGAGCGATGTTTCAATTCCTGACTCGCTCTGGCGAGGCTACGCTTAACACATGACAAACGTGAGTACCGCAGACCTATGGGATGAAATGGGCGACCAGCTGCAATCTGTGGCGGTTCAATTTCAAAACATTGGAGGGCACAAACAATTCACAGGCCCAGTTCGAACTGTCAAGTGCTTTCAAGACAATGCGCTCTTGAAATCGGTTCTCTCTTCGCCCGGCAACGGCGCAGTGCTCGTCATCGACGGGAGCGGTTCATTAGAAACTGCACTTGTGGGTGACATCATTGCTGCGCTCGGTGTTGAGAATGGATGGGCTGGCATTATCGTGAATGGCGCAATTCGAGACCGAAACGCAATTTCAGAACTGCCTATTGGTTTAAAAGCGCTCGGCAGCAACCCTGCTAAATCAACGAAGACTGGCGCTGGAGAGATGGATGTGCCTGTGACCATTGCCGGTGTTACGTTCAAACCCGGAGCGACCGTCTGGTCTGACGAGGACGGTATCGTCACACAGAAATAAACTCGACCGCGCTCTCAAGTCGATTTCGAATAACAGATATCGCCTCGGGATTTTGATCGATGAGCACAAACTGGCGGTCGAGCTCAGCCGCCGCCGCGCCCGTGGTTCCGCTGCCCGCGAAGAAATCCAGTACCCAAGAACCTTGGTTGCTCGATGCTTGGAGGATTCTCCGAAGAATACCCAGTGGCTTCTGGGTGGGATAGCCCGTCTTCTCTTTACCAGTCGGCGACACAATTGTGTGCCACCAGACATCTGTGGGCAGCTTTCCTCGTTCAGCTTTCTCGGATGTGACCAAGCTCGGTGCCATATAGGGCTCTCGGTCGACTGCTTCTGCATTGAAGATGTAGTGATCAGGGCTTTTCACGTAGACCAGAATGGTGTCGTGCTTCGACGGCCACTTCTTCTTGCTCTTCGCGCCGTAGTCGTAGGCCCAGATAATCTCATTCAGAAATGACTCGCGGCCGAACATCCCATCGAGTAAAACCTTCGCATAATGCGCTTCGCGATAGTCGAGGTGCAAGTACAGCGTTCCTCGTTCGCTGAGCAAACGCCACGCTTCTTCGAGTCGAGGCGCCAGAAAGCTCCAATAATCAGAGAATGCATCGTCGTATGAGAGCGCAACTCCCCGGATGGTCTCATAGCTCGCACCGCCAAAACCCTTGCGGTCGCCTGAGTCAGAGCGCTTGGTTTTGAGCTGCGGCCGAGTCTGCACCCGACCGGTGTTGAAGGGCGGATCGATATAAATCAGATCAAAGGTGGAGTCAGGTAGCTGAGTAAGAATCTCAAGATTATTACCGTGAATAACCCGATTCGGGCTGGTGACATCGAATGACAGCTTTGATATCGGAGTCGGTTCGGCAGCCATGAATTGATGGTATCGATTCATCGCTTAGATTTCGGCACTCAAGCCAGTGCGGTAGTGCTCGAAGACAATACTCGTTCTCGTCGAGGCGACAGCAGGATGCGCGGTGAGGTGCTCCATCACAAAATCTCGAACCTCTTCAGCATTGTGGGCGGCCAGGTGAATAATGAAGTCTTCAACGCCACCCAAAAAGAACAACTGCATCACCTGAGGCAGTTTTCGCAGATCTTCGCTGAGCTCAGAGATCTTCTGTCGAGCGCCGGCACGGATGCTCACACTAATCAACACCTCAAGATCTATGCCGAGCGCGGATGGATCTAGCTCGGCTGTGAAACCGGTAATGATCTTGCGGTCGAGCAGGGAGCGAATCCTCGCCAAACAGGTGGATGGTGCGATGCCGACCTTCTGGGCGAGCTCACTATTGGAGATGCGGCCGTCCACTTGTAAAAGCTGGATGAGCCGCCGATCAACATCGTCAATCGGCCTGGAGTCTCGAATATTCTTCGAAGCTGCCATGGTGTGCATCCGTTCACTGAGAATATTTACGATGAATACCACATTTTACCGAATAAAATTCGGACTTCACCATCTATTCACGAATATCTTGCACAATTTAGGGAGACATTTAAGTCATCCGTTTTTCATTGGAGAAGATAATGCGCGTTGGCATCCCGACCGAAATCAAAAACAACGAAAACCGCGTCGCGATTACGCCGAGCGGCACGTTCGAACTCACCCGCCGCGGACATGAGGTGCTGATCGAAGCAGGAGCTGGTCTTGGATCAGCCATTAGCGACGCCGACTTCGAAGCCGCTGGAGCCAAGATTGTCTCGACCGCCGACGAAATTTGGCAGAACGCTGACATGGTGCTGAAGGTGAAAGAGCCAATCGCGGCCGAATACGATCGCATGCGCGAGGATCAGGTGCTGTTTACCTACCTTCACCTTGCCGCCTCACAGCCTTGCACCGACGCAATCGTCAAGTCGAAAACTACTGCGATTGCCTACGAGACCGTGCAACTCGACAACCGGAGCCTTCCACTGCTTGCCCCCATGAGCGAGGTCGCTGGCCGACTCTCCGCTCAGATTGGCGCTTACCAGCTCATGAAGCCAGCAGGCGGTCGAGGTGTGCTCCTCGGTGGCGTCACCGCAACTCGCAAAGCCAAAGTTGTCGTAATCGGCGGCGGAGTTGCAGGTGAAAACGCAGCCACTATCGCCCTCGGCATGGGCGCAGACGTAACCATCATCGACGTTGCACTGCCACGACTGAAGCAACTCGAAACCCAGTACGGCGAGCGCATCCAGACCAGAACCTCAACCGCTCACACTATTGCAGAACAGCTTCGCGATGCTGACCTGGTAATCGGATCAGTTCTCATTCCAGGCGAAAAGGCGCCAAAGCTCGTCACGGACGAGATGGTTGCTGCGATGAAGCCCGGTTCAGTTCTCGTGGACATCGCGATCGATCAGGGCGGATGTTTCGAGAATTCTCGTCCAACCACACACGACGATCCAACCTTCGAAGTTCACAACAGCATTTACTACTGTGTAGCGAATATGCCAGGTGCGGTTCCTGAAACCTCCACGGTTGCACTCACCAACGCAACACTTCCTTACGTTATTGCGTTGGCAGAGAAAGGCTGGGTCAAGGCGCTCAGCGATGATGCGGCTCTCGCGAAAGGTCTCAACGCCCACAAGGGTGAAATCACAAACCACGGAGTCGCGACCGCTCTGGGCATGGGCTACACCGAGGTTGACGAGGTGCTCGCAGCCAACCGCTAACTCATCAGCGAATATCCCCCACTGGGTGCCCCCTCATGCATTTGAGGGGGTACTCTTGTGTTCGACCCAATACCGAAAGCTCTGAATGCTCGCGAAACTTCTGGTTGAGTACCTCAAACCTCATTGGCGGCTGCTCGTCGGGGTGGTGCTCTTCCAGCTCATACAGGTAGCAGCAACGCTGTACCTCCCGACGCTCAATGCCGCGATTATCGACCAAGGCGTCATCACCGGTGATACCAGCTACATCTTGAGTGTCGGCGGGTGGATGCTCGTGCTGACGATTGCTCAGATCATTGCGGCTGTGATCGCGGTCTATTTTGGAGCCAAGGCAGCCATGGGCCTCGGTCGTGATCTGCGCGCAGCGGTTTTTACCCAAGTGGGAATGTTCTCTGAGCGTGAGGTCGCCAAATTTGGCGCTCCTTCGCTCATCACACGTTCAACAAATGATGTGCAACAAGTGCAGATGCTGGTGCTCACCGGCAGCACGCTGATGGTTGCAGCTCCTCTGCTCAGCATCGGCGGAGTCATCATGGCGGTGCAGCAAGATTTAGAACTTTCCTGGATTATCGCGGTCAGCGTACCCGTATTGCTCGTCGCTATTCTGCTCCTCGTCAGCCGCATGGTTCCGCTCTTTCGAAAAATGCAGGTGCGCATCGATGAAATCAATAGGGTTCTGCGCGAACAGTTGACCGGTATCCGCGTGATTCGCGCGTTCGTTCGCGAGCGCGTAGAAACCGAACGCTTTGGTGACGCAAATGATGCGGTCACCGATAGCGCGTTGCGAACCGGTCGCTTGATGGCCCTGATGTTTCCGACCGTGATGATTGTGCTGAATGCGTCTGGTGTTGCGGTGATTTGGTTCGGAGCCTTCCGCATTGACGCCGGCTCGATGCAGGTGGGCACCCTGATTGCATTTTTGAGCTATCTCATGCAGATCTTGATGGCTGTGATGATGGCGACGTTCATGGTTGTAATGATTCCACGAGCATCCGTCAGCGCCGACCGCATCACCGAGGTACTCGAAACCGAATCAAGTGTGAAACCCCCACTGAACCCGATCCGTGAGACGAACGGTACAGGCTCGGTTGAGCTCATCAATGTTGGGTTCTCGTATCCCAACGCGGAGTCTCCTGTTCTCGCCGGAATCAGTTTTGTGGCGAAGCCAGGTCAGACCACCGCAATTATCGGCAGTACCGGCTCTGGAAAGTCAACCCTCATCAACTTACTGCCCCGACTCTTTGATGCAACAGCGGGTGAGGTGCTGTTCGACGGAGTAAACGTTAAGGAGCTTGCCCCTGAGGTGCTCTGGTCTCAAATCGGGCTGATCCCCCAGAAGCCGTTCTTATTCAGCGGAACTGTTCGCAGCAATATGCAATATGGAAAGCCTGATGCCACCGATGAAGAAATCTGGCGTGCGCTCGAAATTGCGCAGGCTGTCGACTTCGTCTCAAATATGGAGGGTGGCCTCGATGCAGAGATTTCACAGGGCGGCACGAACGTTTCTGGTGGTCAACGCCAGCGCTTAGCAATAGCGAGGGCACTTGTTAAACAGCCACAGCTCTTTATTTTCGATGACTCTTTTTCGGCACTAGACCTCAAAACCGATGCGGCTCTGCGCCGGGCACTGAAGAACAACACCGGAAATGCAACGGTCGTGATGGTTGCTCAGCGGGTTTCAACGATCATGGATGCAGATCAGATTTTAGTAATCGAAGATGGTCGAATCGTTGACAGGGGCACACACAGTCAACTCCTCGAGACTTCTGAGACCTACCGCGAAATTGTGGCGTCTCAGCTGAGCGCGGAGGAGGCCGCGTGAGTCATACACGTCCAAACAACACTGCTGCCCGGCCCATGATGGGACCGATGCGCGGTGGCCCGCATGGTGGCCCCTCGCTCCCGGCTGAAAAGTCTCTCAACTTCAAACAGTCAGCGAAAAGGCTCTTCGCGCTGCTCAAACCGGAATGGTTCAAGTCAACCGTGGCGATCTTGGCTGCGATTGTCGGAACCGTGTTTGCCGTGCTCGGTCCGCGCCTGCTCGGCGAAGCCACCAACCTCGTATTCGCGGGAGTAGCTTCAGCGCAGATGCCCGCGGGAGCCACAAAAGAACAGGTAATCGGCGGACTCCGCGCAAAGGGTGAGAACCAACTCGCTGACATGCTCAGCGGCATGCCTCTCAATCCGGGTCACGGCATTGATTTTGAGTCACTCGCGATGTTGCTCGCGGTAACCCTGGTTCTCTATATCGTTGCGTCGTTTTTTATGTGGATGACCGGCTACATCATCAACGGCGTTGTGCAGCGAACCATGTACACACTGCGCGAGGAAGTTGAAGCGAAAATTCACGCGCTGCCGCTGAGTTATTTTGACGGCCAGCAGCGCGGCGAACTTCTCAGCAAGGTAACCAACGACGTAGACAACATTTCTCAGAGTCTGCAGCAGACCCTGAGCCAAGCGCTGACTTCGCTTCTCACCGTGATCGGCGTGGTCACGATGATGTTCATCCTTTCGCCGCTGCTTGCGCTTGTGGCGCTCGTCACGATTCCCCTCACGCTCGTTGTGACTGCAGTGATTGCGAAGCGATCACAGAAACTGTTTGTCACGCAGTGGAACAGCACTGGTGAACTGAACGGGCAGATAGAAGAGACCTTCTCGGGTCACTCCCTTGTGAAGGTCTTTGGCCGCCAGCACGAAGTGAATGAGAAGTTTCACCGAAAAAATCATGAGCTCTTCGAATCCAGTTTTGGCGCCCAATTTGTCAGTGGCCTCATCATGCCTTCAATGCAATTCATTGGCAACCTGGTATTCGTTGGAATCGCGGTCGTCGGCGGCCTGCAGGTGGCGTCGGGTGCGATGCAAATTGGTGACGTACAAGCGTTTATCCAGTACTCACGCCAGTTCACTCAGCCGCTCGCACAACTCGGCTCCATGGCGAACATGCTTCAGTCAGGAGTGGCCTCTGCGGAGCGCGTGTTCGCACTGCTCGATGCGCCGGAGCAAACTCCCGACCCGCAACATCCTGAGAAACCAGTTCAGATGCGCGGCCGCTTGGTGTTTGAGAACGTCAACTTCAGCTACACACCTGACAAACCCCTCATTAAAAACCTCAACCTCACAGCAGAACCAGGGCAGACCATTGCAATTGTCGGTCCGACCGGAGCCGGTAAAACGACTCTCGTGAACCTGATTATGCGCTTCTATGAGATTGATTCGGGACGCATCACGCTCGATGGGATCGATATCTCGAACATGACTCGAGATGAGCTCCGATCGCGAACAGGCATGGTACTTCAAGACACGTGGCTGTTCGGCGGCACGATTCGAGACAATATTGCTTACGGCAAAGATGGCGCGACCGAAACCGAAATTCTAGATGCTGCGAAACACAGCTACGTTGATCGCTTCGTGCATTCGCTCCCCGAGGGATACAACACGGTGCTCAACGATGAAGCCAGTAACGTGAGTGCTGGCGAGAAGCAGCTGCTGACTATCGCGCGCGCGTTCATTGCCCAGCCGAGCATCCTGATTCTCGATGAAGCTACAAGTTCGGTAGATACCCGCACCGAGCTTTTGCTGCAGAAGGCAATGGGTGCACTGCGAGCGGACCGCACAAGTTTTGTGATTGCGCACCGCTTGTCAACCATTCGCGACGCCGACTTAATTTTGGTCATGAACGAGGGATCGATCGTTGAACAAGGCACCCACGCTGAACTGATCTCAGCCCGGGGGGCCTACGCCGAGCTTTACGAATCGCAGTTTAGCGATGCCCAAGACGAAGCAGAGCCTAAACTTGAAGGGTGATGGATAAGCCGAAGCCTCCCTTTAGCCCTGACACAGCCCATGACCTTTGGTCGTGGTTGATGATTGTTCTGTCAGTCTTGTTCTTGATTGGCTACAGCGCGATAATTCTTGCAGAGCCTGAGATCGGAGCAGCCGTTCCCTTCATTATGTTGGGGATGCTCGTAATCTGGATTGTCTTCATCATCGAGTATGCGGTGGCGTTCGTGAAATCCAAGCAAGGCATTTCGTTCGTCTACAAACACTGGCTGTATACGTTGAGCATCATCCTGCCGATAGTTCGTCCGTTCTTGCTGATCAGGTACATCAACCAGCTGGAATATTTCAGGAGAAAATCAGCCGGTGCGGTTCGAGCACGGATCATCATCAGCGCTGTGGCCTTCGCAGCGATGTTCATCTACGTAATCGCGTTGACCGAGTTTCGTCTCGAACGTTACGCTCCAGGCGCGAATATTACGAGTTTTGGCGATGCCATCTGGTGGGCCTTCGTCACCATAGCCACCGTCGGTTACGGAGACTATTACCCGGTGACGGTTCCCGGAAGGTTTTTTGCAGTCGTGTTGATGCTCGGCGGAATCGGTATCGTGGGCACCGCCTCAGCTCTCGTGGTTTCGTATCTGAATGAGCACACTCAGCGAGCGATTCGCGCCCACGAGGAAAACTCATAGCTTCTTCAGCTGGCGTGGAGTTCGATGCGCGACCGAATTTAGGGCAGAATAAAAGCACAGGTTTTCTCAGAGTTGGAGTCAAGATGAAGCTCACCAAGCGCGCAAAGCACCTCTACGCGGTTCTCGCCTCAGTCGCAATCACAACCTTCGCTGCAGCGCCGGCTTTTGCGTCAGAAGGCGTTGAGCACACCGCTGCGGTTGACAGCCCGGTAAATGCTCCCGCGATTTTGCTCACCGGAGCTATCATTCTTGCCCTGGTGTTGTTGCTCTCAACATGGGTAAGCAACATGCTCGGCAAGCGCGGCTAGTTTCGTGCACGGCCCATACGAGACACTTCTTACTGAACTCGATGAGGGTATTCTCACCGTCACGGTGAACAGGCCAGAAGCGCTCAACGCCCTCTCGCCTATCGTTATTGACGAGCTTCGGGACATTGTGTCTCAAATACAGAGGAACACCGGCGCAGGAACCGACTGGCCGGTCAGAGGTGTCATCCTGACCGGTATGGGCGAAAAATCGTTCGTTGCGGGCGCAGACATCAAAGCGATGGCCGAAATGACTCCTGCTGAGGCTGACTCGTATACGCGAATCGCGCAGGAACTGACATCGTGGATTGAAGAACTGCCAGTTCCAGTTCTCGCGGCCGTCAACGGATTCGCATTGGGCGGTGGATGTGAGATTGCGATGTCTTGCGATTTCATTTATGCCAGTGCGAATGCATCCTTCGGTCAACCAGAGGTTCAGCTCGGTCTTGTTCCTGGATTCGGCGGAAGCGTGCGCCTGCAGCAATTCGTTGGTGCGGCAATGGCGAGCGAGTTGATTATGACCGGACGCCGTATCGATGCGGCTGAAGCATTGCGAATCGGTTTGGTCAATCGGGTATTTGATGACAAAGATGCGCTGGTGGCCGGTGCCCATGAAACCATGAAGCTCGTGCTCGGCGTCTCGCCCATCGCTGTGGCGGTTTCAAAACAGGCAATCAGAGAAACTGCTCATCAGGCTAACCGCACCGCCCTCGACATTGAGCGAGCTGCCTTCGTTGGGATGTTCAGCACTGCTGATATGCGCGAAGGCACGCGCGCGTTCATGGCAAAAGAAAAGCCGACGTTTACCGGCAAGTAATCCAACTCATCTCGGCGCCCTCTCGGTGGCGCTGCTAGTGCGAGACTGGAGACGGATTCCCAGCCTCCCGTGAGTGCGCATCCTGCTTCACTGTGAACGCGAGCGCAAACGCGATGGTTGAAAGCACAGCACCTACCAAAAACGCCGTCGCAGATCCTCTCGCGTAAGACTCGACGACCGACGCGCCACCAGAACGCATCGAGGCACCGACGATGGCGAGCACCATGGTGAACATGGTTGTGCCTGCGGCGCCCGCGAGCTGCTGAGCGGTAGAAAAAGTCGCACTGCCGTATCCGTACAGCTGAGGTGGCAGACCGCCAAGACCAACTGCAAAGAGTGGAGTGAATAAGAAGGCAAGCCCGATGCTGAGCACGATGTACAAGGTTGTCATCAGCCAAACCGGTGAACCCTCGGTGAAAAACGACATTCCCCAAAATCCGGATGCGACCAAAGCTGTTCCCAAAACGAGCAGCGGGCGCGCCCCGAATCGGTCGAACAGCCGGCCAACGGGCGGACCCAGTAGGCCCTCAATCAAACCACCTGGCAGAAGCATCAAACCGATTGCCAGCGTGTCGAGTTTCAGCACCTCAAGAGAGAAGATTGGAATCACCAACAGCGCACCGAAGAACGCCATCATGCTGACAGCAATCAAGAGCACAGATCGAGAAAAGCTCGCGACTGCGAACGTTCGGAGGTCGAGTAGCGCGCCATTGGTGCGCTCGAGCATTTTCTGCCGCCAAATGAATGCGCCGAGACCCAGCAGACCCACAGCGAGAACAGTCACTGCTCGCGCTGCCGAGCCACCAGAGGGAATTTCCCCGATTGAGTTGAGGCCATACACGGTTCCACCGAAACCAACAACTGTGAGCAAAATCGACAGCAAATCGATTTTGGGTTGGTTGTTCTCTGTTTGTGCACTCGATTTAATTTGGGTCACACCGATGGCTGTGACTGTGATTGCGATTGGCAGCATCAGGATGAACAGCCAGTGCCAGCTCAAAACGCTCAGTATCAACCCAGAAATTGCGGGCCCGAGGGCCGGTGCAACAGACATCGAGATGGTGACACGACCCATAATTCTGCCGCGCATCATCGGCGGTACCAACGTCATGATTGTTGTCATGAGCAGTGGCATCATGATTGCGGTGCCGAACGCCTGGATTATGCGAGCCAACACGAGCATCCAAAAGCCGATTGCGGCGGCCCCGATAGCCGTACCGGTGATGAAAAAGCTCATCGCGAGGATATACAGTTTTCGCACCCCGAACCGGTTCATCAACATGCCTGTGACAGGTATCACAACCGCCATCGTCAATAGGAATGCGGTTGTGAGCCACTGTCCAGTACTCGCGGTGATGTCGAGATCGCGCATCAGCCGCGGCAAGGCGACCGTCATAAATGTTTCATTGAGGATGACTGCGAATGCTGAGATCAACAGCAGAATGATGACCCGGCTCGAGGCCGAATCAAGTTTCGTGGGGTGATGATTATCGGTCACTTATTCACAGCCCACAATCTTGGAACGTATTTCATGGAGGTTCCCTAGACGATTTTAGCGGGCAAAATGCAGGTAGCCTTTTCAGGAGGCGTCCGTCTATTTCGCCACCCACTAAGGAGAGACCCTTTGCTGACTGACTACAACCAATATGCAGCGTTCATCGCCGTGATGACTGTCTTTATCGCGGTAATCATCATCCTCTCACTCTTGATTTATGTATGGAGCAGCCTGGCACTCATGGCTGTTTTCAAAAAGGCCCGGCATCCTCAGCCTTGGGCCGCTTGGGTACCCTACTTTCGCGATTTTGCGTTTCTTGAAGTAGGCGGCCAGTCTGGCTGGTTCATGTTTCTCGGGCTGGCAGCAAGTTTCAGCACGTCATTGGCCGCAGAGACCGTGGGTTTCAGATTCGGTGTCACCAGCCTCCTGGCATTCACCGTGTCTGCCGCGTATTTGGTTATTTGGATCTTTGCGATTGCGAATGTCAACCGCGCTTTTGGAAAGAACGTGCTCGGGTTCACGATCTTTGGTGTGCTGCTTCCTGTGATCTGGCTCAGCGTGTTGGCCTGGGATAAGTCGAGGTTTGCACCGGCTAAGGCGAACGGCATTATGCTTCCTGGCAGAGGACAAACCTTCCTTGAACAGTCGAAAATTGAAACCCCAAGGTTTGCTGAGGAGAAAGTATGACTCACGCTGTTGATGTAAACACTGTCGAGTGGCCAGAGCCGGTCGCAATCGAAGGAGATCGTGTCTTGAGCGGTAATCCAACAGGAAGCACTGTCTCAATGCATGCCGATTCGCACTCTGACGTCGGCATGTGGCGTTGCACTCCGGGTGAATTCACCACGGTGCGCAACGGCTACTCCGAGTTTGTGCACATCATTGCGGGTAAAGGAAAGCTCGTTCATGACGATGGCACCTCGTACGAGCTCCGCCCTGGAGTGAGCGTCCACATTGAGGATGGTTTCAGCGGTAGATGGGTCATCGATGAGACCCTCGTGAAGGCGTACTCTGTCATTTACGCGTAGTTGTTTGCGCCTCGTCGAGGCAAGAGAATGGCGAGAGTGACTCACTCCCGCCAATCTCACTGTATGAGTGTCGTTAAGACAGCAGTGACTTCATGTTGTCGTAAATCATTTTTGCTGCGCGCTCAGGCATGAGCCTGCGGAGCCGATCCATCATTTTTGCATCAGATCCGATGAAGACCCGGTAAGACTTCTTCTGAACCGCATCAACAATGACTTCAGCCGCAACCGGTGCAGGAGTGGTCTTAAATTGCGACTTCTTGCCTTCAGCGGCCTTGGCTTGCTCTGTAGCCTGTTGCTCGCTCATTACGCCAGAGTTCACCGAGATATTCGTCGCAATTGCTCCTGGAAACACCGTAGTGACTTGCACATTGGTCTCCATCAGTTCTGAATGCAGTCCTTCAGTAAACAACTGAACAGCCGCCTTCGAGGCACCGTAGACAGTTTGACCAGGAACAGGCGCATACGCTCCCATGCTCGACACATTGAGCAGGCACGCCTCTGGACGCTTCAAGAGCTCAGGCAGAAACGCTTTGGTGAGGTTAACTACGCCAAAGAAGTTGACTGCCATCACGTGATCAACTGCACTGAAGTCGAGCTCATTGACCTTCACGAAGGGCTGAATGATTCCGGCAATGTTGAGCAGGGCATCCACCGAACCATGCGCGGCAATCACCTGCTCAGGCAGTTTCATGCAGGCCTCACGATTTGACTGATCGAGAACGTGCGTTGAAAGCCGGTCATCTGACCCAGCCAAACGAACCGTCTCAGCGAGCCCTTTCTCGCTGAGGTCTATCGCCGCGACGCGAGCACCTTTGTTTACGAGATTGAGAACAACCTCACGTCCAATTCCGTTACCGCCACCAGTGACGACGAAAACCTTATTTGCAATCTGCATGTGCGCTCTCCCCTCGAGTTTTGCCTAACCCAATCATCCCAGCTGAACGGGCGCGACGCGGGCTCTGACTCGGCGCCTCGCGAAGAACTAGTTACGGATTGGAGCTACGGGCTCACCGCGTCGAGACTGTCCGGGCAAAGGCCTCGATCGGCGACCATAAATAATGTCGGAAGAATCGAGAAGCCACGGCACCACTGCGATGACAACCCCGTGCTCGAGCATCAGTCGTTGCCTCAGTCGCCGAGCCTTATGGTTGTGCAGCGCGTGCTCCCACCAGTGGCCAACGATGAACTGTGGCAGGTACACAGTGACCACCGCCGGGCCGTGCTCTTCACGATACGCCCGAATGTGATCAATGAGTGGCCATGCGAGATCTCTGTATGGTGAGTTTACGATTCTGAGTGGAACCTTGATCTTGTGCTCGATCCACTCTCGCTCAAGCTGCTTCGTCGCTTCAGCTGAAATTGAAATATGCACGGCTTCGAGAAGGTCGTGCTCAGCAGCTTTGGCATAGTCTAGGGCCTTAAAGATGGGCTTTTGTAGCTTGCCGACAAGCACGATTGCATAGTCGCCTTGAGACCCGAATTCGAGGTTTTGTTCAGGAACCAACTCAACAGCAACATCCCGGTAGTAGCGGTTGACGCCGATCATCAGCGTGTAAAGAATGGGCATAACAGCGAAGACAATCCATGCACCGTGCGTGAATTTGGTAATGGTCACAATCACCAACACGATGCCGGTCGCGAACGCGCCGGTTATATTTATCGAGAGCGAGATTCGCATCTGTCGAGCATCCGCTGGTTTCTTCTTGAGCTCACGAAGCCAGTGCCTGACCATCCCAGACTGGCCGAGCGTGAACGACACGAATACGCCGATGATGTAGAGCTGAATCAGCTGAGTCAGATTCGCTTGAAAGACCACAAGAATTGCGACTGCTGCGAGCGCGAGCGCGATCACGCCGTTCGAGTAGATGAGGCGATCACCACGGGTCTGCATGCTCTTTGGGGCGTATCCGTCGTTCGCCAACACCGATCCTAGAAGCGGAAATCCATTGAACGCGGTGTTCGCAGCGAGCAAAAGAACCAGTGCGGTACCAGCTTGAATGGCGTAGAAGAAGAAGCTGTTTCCACCAAAAGTGGCTGCGGCAATCTGGGCTATGAGGCTGCGTTGCGGTGTCGTTTCACAGTTCGCATAGCCTTCGAGGTGGCATGCGTTCTCCGCGTAATGCACGCCCGAGATGAACGACATCACAATTAGGCCGAGAAAAAGGGTGACGGCGATTCCGCCCATAATCACGAGTGTTTGTTGCGCGTTTTTTACCTTGGGGAGGCGAAAGGCGGGCACACCGTTGGCAATCGCTTCAACGCCGGTCAACGCGGCACAGCCAGAAGCGAATGAACGCAGAAGCAGAAGCAAGACAGCTGCTTGAGCGATTTGTTCGCCCTGCACCACGTAGTCTGCTGATTCAGCAACCGGGGCATCTCCCATCAGGGTTCTCACTAGGCCGACAACGATCATTACGAACACGCTGACTACAAAAAAGTATGTCGGTACCGCGAACGCTTTACCTGACTCCCTCACACCCCGCAAGTTGATCGCGGCAAGAATCAGCACACCCAAAACGGAAATCCACACTCTGTGCGGCGCCAGTGCCGGAAGTGCGGAGACGATGTTATCGACACTCGATGCAACCGAAACGGCAACCGTCATCACATAGTCGACCAGAAGAGCTGAAGCCACCACGACACCGGCTTTTTCACCGAGATTCTTGTGCGCAACCTCGTAGTCTCCGCCACCAGACGGGTAAGCCTTGATGAGCTGCCGGTAGCTGGCGACGACCACAAGCATGAGAAGCACCACACATGCAGCAATCCAAGGTGCGAATGCAAGGAAAGCACTACCGCCGATGAGCAAAATCATCAGGAGCTCCTGCGGAGCGTAAGCCACCGACGAAAGCGGGTCACTCGCGAAGATAGGAAGAGCGATATGCTTTGGCAGTAACTCGCCCTCGAGCTTAGAAGTTGGCAGCGGTGCGCCAATGATCCACCTTTTCGCGGAGGCTGACGCCACTGAACCTGTCTCGCTTTTTTCGGTCACGAATGTGAACATTACTCCTAGTAGCGACCGCTACCAAAACAATGTGGGGGCGCGAGTTTCTGTGTGCCAGAGAAGAGATAAGAGCCTGTGAATCCCCCAATGTTCCACAGGCTCTAATTGTTTTCTACTCTACAGGTGTCGAATTATGTTTCAAACCTTTGTTATAGAAAAGTTAGTAACAGGAGCGCCAGGTTCAGGCTGATCACCAGAGTAGCCACGAGATAACCCAACACTCTCACCCAGGTTTTGTCGTGATGACCGAGCATCACTTGTTCATTCGAGGTGAAGCGCAGCAATGGTACGAGGGCGAACGGAATACCCAAGCTCAGGAAAACCTGACTCAGCACCAGTGCCTGCGTTGGATCGATTCCAATTGCGAGTATCACGATTGCCGGAATCAGTGTCACGAGCCGCCTCAACAAAACCGGAACGCGGATGGTGAGCAAACCATCCATAATGGCTGAGCCGGCATGGCTTCCAACGGCTGTCGACGCGAAACCTGAAGCGAGTAAACCGATAGCGAATATCACCGCGATTGCCGGGCCCAGATTCACTTGAATTGCGTCAAAAGCGCCCTCGATAGTGTCTGTGTTCTCAGAGCCCATCAGGCTTGCGGCCGCAAGCAGGAGCATTGCGATGTTTACTGAGCCCGCTATCGCGAGCGCGCCCACAACGTCCAATCGGGTCGCACGCATGAGTCGGCGCAACTGAGACTGATCAATAGCCTTCCCGTGCCGGTCTCGCGCGAGCGTCGAGTGCACGTAAATTGCGTGCGGCATCACCGTTGCACCAAGCATGCCTGCCGCCAACAGAACTGTCTGCGCACCCTCAAAGCGCGGCACTAACCCAGAGGCGGCGGCGCTCCAGTTGACTGGGCTGACGAACAAGCCTGCCAGAAAACCAATCGCAATCACCGCTAAGAATCCAACAATCACGACCTCAAATGTGCGCTGCCCGTGCCTGGAATGGATTGACAGAATAAGGATAGAGACCACCCCGACAATAAAGCCACCGAGCGCCAAGGGAAGCCCGAAAAGCAGGTTCAATGCGATGGCACCACCAATAACTTCGGCAATCTCGGTTGCTGCAATCACCAGCTCTGCTTGTAGCCAATAGGCGCGTCGTGGCCACGGAGAGAGCCGCTCACCCAGAATCTCAGGCAAACTCTGTCCTGTGACAATCCCAAGTTTTGCAGACTGGTATTGCACATATACCGCAATCGCGTTCGATAGAACGAGCACCCAAACCAGCAGATACCCATAGTGCGCGCCGGCCGAAATATTTACGGCAACGTTGCCAGGGTCTAAGTAGGCAACGGATGCGACAAACGCTGGCCCGAGCAGAGCGAACCAGCGTGACTTCCCAGGGTTAGTTTTCCCGTCGACCATTCACGCTCTCAGGGTTGCGGATCAGAAGAGTCAACAGAATTGAAGTAGCTGCGAGCATGAGCAGCAACACAGAAGGAAGGTAATCGGTGAAGAACCACTCCCAGGTAAGACCCTGCATTCTATTTCCGGAGTTCTCCGACGAAACCCATCGATCCGCACCGTCGGGGAACGAAACCATTGAAGCTGAATTGGCGACAACACTGACTTGCGCTTCAACAATCTCGTCATCTGGCGCGACCCCAGTAATGGTGAGGGTGTAGGTTCCTGCCTCGGTGACTTTTGGAAAGTCTACTTCCTGCGATACGTTGCCCTCGGAGTCAACTTTTGCGGTGCTGACAGCTCCCGATGACCCAACGAGTTCAATTTGGGTGGTCGATCCACGCTTCAGGTCATTTCCGTTGACGCTAATCGTAAGACCGCTCACCTCAAGCTGAGTGCCGGGCTCAAGCTGCTTTCCCTCTTCCTGCGAAAAGACCGTAACTGACAGGTTGGGAGCTACACGTAACTGCTCCATCGACATGCTGCCGTAGATGAGCGACATGAACGTGAGCACAGCGGCAAAAATAATGGACAAAACGAAGTTCAGGTTCTTGGCACCGACCGCTGCGCCGATGGGCTTTGATGACACCACACGCAATTCGCGAATAGATTTGGCTGCAAACCAGCTTCCTGTGACGATTCCACTGCCAATGAGCACTTGAATGATGACCCAGATCCACACCTGATACGTCGTCGCACTCACGTCGAACACGATGAGCCCCAAGATAAGGGCAAACGCTACGGCAACAATGGGTACGGCGAAGGCCAGCCCGATATTTCTGCGGTTCTCGTCTGCGTTGACGGTGAACGACTCCGATATCGGGGCTGCATGATCGGCGCTGCTCGCTTTCGGGCGCTTCGAGAAGACGAAGGCTGAGAGCAAAAGCCCCACCACCAAAATCGCGTAGAGCGCTATTGGAAGGTACGTACCCAAGATACGAAGCGTCATATTTTCAGCATTGGACTGCTCAAAGAAGCTCTGCATAAATACGCCGATTGCGGCCCAGGCTGCGAGAACCAGCGAGATGATGATGACGGTGTTTGCAAACTCATGCGCAGGCTTCGCCAGCGGAGAAATCTGTGAATCACCATCCGCGTTTGCAAGAAGTGCGGCAAGGCGTTTTTGAGCTAAAAGTGCCCCAATGGCGAGGAGTGCGATTGCGAAGAACAGGAGATATGTGGACCACCTGAAGAGCTGCACTGCCTCTGGCCCGTAGAGTTCTTGGCCTGAGTAGCCAATCTCAACAGCGATATCGCTGAACACCGCGAAGGTAAAGAAAATCCAAGCTACAACAGCTGCGATCAGCACCGCGTTAATCGCCCAAATAACTGATTTTCGCAGGTTTTTCATATCCGAAGTCTACGCCTTCTCGATAAGAACTTGGCAGCGTCAGCTGGCTTGGATTAGTGCGTCAACGCCTTCAGAATGATGACCGCTGCACCAAACAACGCGGTCGTCAGAGCGCTGAGGAGGCGCCACCAGAAACTGCTACTCCAGCGCGCAACGCCAACCCATCCCAAGATTGCAAGAACGATTGTGTTTACCCAAAGCGCACCCCAAACGGCCTGATAATCATCTATCCAGTCCAAGGTTCCGAGCGCAAGCACAGCAATCGGAAAGACAGCCGATACGAGTAGCCCGCGAGTGCGCCGCACCGATATTTGGAGCGCTTTAGAGAGACTTCCGCCATCCTTCTTACCGCTATACGTGGCGATTGTGCCGGCATAGACGTGCGCAAGCCAAAAGACAAGCACGGTAATAATAACTGTGCTCAGCACGCTGAGCGAGGCATCATCGTTGGCGCCAGCCACCAGAATCATCCCAGAAACAAGAATCAGCCCGTAGATTGATTGCTCAGTAAGGAGAACATGGCCGAGTGAGCGCGCCACCGTCGGGTCTAGAACGCTTTGGGAGGGTGTCTGAGATTGCACAGTTCGATTCTACAAATTCGTCTGAATCGTCTGCGCGAACAGGAAGTGCCAGCCGAACCACCACCACGCTGCGGTGAGCCCCACGCGGTTAATTCGCGAATTCGCCGCCCTCGAAAGCATCACACCCAGAGGTTCAATTCGGTCGGGTTTCAGTTGAGCGATTATTTCGACTGCAATGGCAGCGACAACCAAGGCCAGATACACCGCGGTAACAAGGGTGCTCATGACTTTTTCCGCCAGACGAAAATCAAACCAACACCCGCGAGCATCCACAACGAAACGAAAACGATGCGGCCGAGCGTGTGTTCGAGAACGGGATCGAGCAGAACTGAAACCGTCGGGTACGTCTCGATTCCACCCGGGGTAGTCACACTGAGCACGAATGCAGTTGCTTCCCAAACGCAGAGCAACACCCCGAGTAGCGACCAGATGACTATCGATCTGAGCGATTCCCTGCTCAGCCTGCCGCTCTCATGATGTCGAATAGTCGACTGCGGTAACCACGCGATCACGAGCATTCCCACTCCAATGAGCACGACCACCACTAGCGTCGCGAGCTCGTGTCTCGGTGCGAGCACCAGTACCACCGTCGCAACCCCCGCTAAACCCCAGAGCATCGACTTTCGCATTCGAAAATTTTCACGTCGCTCTGGTTGGGTCCGCCGAGTACCGATGAATGCGTCAACAAAGAGGCTCAGCACAAGAAGAGCAAAGATGATGCCGTCAAGGTAGGCACCCCGCCAAGTTTGAAACCCAGCCATGATGGTCATCGCGACGAGCCAAAACCAACTCCCGAGGCTGATGTTCGGTTGTTGCGGAGTGAGAGTTGGCACATATAAAAACTAGCCTGTGCGAGAGTATTAGCGTGGGTGATATTGGTGCACAGGCGGCGACAACCGAAGAGATTCGACTTGCCTTTCGTCGCAATGATCACCTCGTTGGCGTCGCAGGTGACTGGCACCACAACGCTGACTGGGCAGTAAAACAGCTCAATTTACTTGCGGCAGAGCAGATCACCACCGTCTACCAGTTGGGAGATTTCGGGTTTTGGCCAGGCGAGCAGGGTTTTCTCGATTCGGTTCAAAACGTGCTCAGCGAGCGAGAAATGCAGCTCTTCGTCACCCCAGGCAATCACGACAACTGGCGGCTGATAGATGCATTTGTAGTTGACCGAGGCATTGAGCCCTTTCACCCCAAGGGTTGTGAAAATATCTGGATTCTGCCCAGAGGGTTTCGCTTCGAGCAGGGCGGTCGGAGTTTTCTCTCAGTCGGCGGGGCCCCTTCGGTAGATCGCGATGAGCGGGTGGGAGAAGACGTCGATTGGTGGCCCGGCGAAGTAATTGATCGTGCTGATATCGCTTCAATCAACTCGGGCGGTCATGCCGACATAATGCTCACTCACGACGCTCCTCACGGAGCCGCGGAAAAAGTGGAGGAGATTGCTGCGCGTCGGCTCGTTGAGCATCCGCTCTGGCGCGACTACATTCTGGAGGGTCGTTACCGTCTCGATGAGATTTATCAGGAGGTCAGACCAACGCTCCTCCTTCACGGGCACTATCACCTTGCGGGAGTGAGCGAAAACAAGATTGGCAAAATGATCTCATTCAACAGGGATGAGCGTGCCTACTCGACTGCAGTGCTCGATCTTTCAACGCCAGAACTCCGGGTTACGTTCCTGAAAAATCTGACCTAGTGCGCGGATTACCCCTATACCCCCAGGGGTATCTGCTATGGTGTCA
>JALRLI010000039.1 GCA_023254555.1 Microbacteriaceae bacterium | reverse complement strand
TGGCTCTACTGTGGCAAGGGCATCCAATTCATGTGGCTCACCAATCAGGTCAGAACCTACACCCGAAGCGGCCGAAGCGGCGTTCTGAGGCCGTCGAGCAGCAAGCGCACGCAACCGAGCAAGCGTCGCGCCCGCAATCGCAATCGGCCCGGTTGAATTCGTCGCCGGCAGGTTAGCCGCATCAGCAGTGCCAAGGTTTGGGATGGAGATCTCGCAGTTATTGACTACAGCGACGGTGCGATCGGGTGCTTGCGCCATGGCGTCGAGTGCCGCATCCCGGGCCAGAGGTAGCAGGTTGACCTCGGTTACTTCAAGCTCACGACGCTCATCGAGTCGAGCCAGCGCGAGCAGGTCTTCAACGAGTGATCCCATTCGAACGGCCTCTTTTTCGATGCGCTCCATGGCCTGCGCGATGTCTTCTTTTTCGGTGATTCCGCCCATGCGGTACAGCTCGGCATACCCACGAACCGAAACCAGCGGTGTGCGAAGTTCGTGGCTGGCATCGCCGATGAAGCGGCGCATCTGTTCAATTGTCTTTGCCCGCTCCGAAATCGCATCGTCGATTCGGTCGAGCATGGTGTTGAGCGATGTGCCCAGTTTGCCCACCTCAGTTCGAGGAGCAGCAACGTTGATTCTGCGACCGAAGTCTCCGTCGGCAATCTCAGATGCGGTGCGCTCAACTTCGTTGAGGGGTTCAAAGGTGTTCGTCACGAGGATGCGCGTGAGCATAGCCCCGAGCACGACTACAGCGATTCCGAACCCGGTAAAGATGGTGATGTACCGAGCCATCAGCGCGTCGATGGTGGCAGTGGATGCTGAGATCAGCATGTATCCCGATGGTGTGTTTGAGTCACCTACCGTTATCGGGGTCAGCACCGATCGCCACGAAGTTGTGCCTGCGGTGTCACCGAGCACGAATACTGTTTGACTGAGCTCTGCGGCCTGGCTCGCAGTGATGATTGGTACGAGTGGCGCGCCGTTGTCCTCGTCGCCTTGGTGATTGTCGTAGAGCAGGTTGCCGTCTGCGTCAATAACCCCGACATAGTAAGAATCGGGTGCGTTGACCACGTCGCTTCGCCGCAGTGAAGCCGCATTTGCCCCTTCGGCAAGCGCTGCCGTCGGATCGGTCGCCAGCTGGCGCAGCGCACCGTCTTGCTGAGCAATCAGCTGGGGTCGTAAGAATGACATGGTTCCAGCACCCGCGACGAGCAAGCCGAGCGTCAAAATAAAAACCGTCACACCGGTGATCTTGGTGCGTAGGGTGATATTTGCCCAGCGATGAGCGAGTGATCGTGCAGCCACGATTCGAGGTTACTTGATTACTTTGAATCAATCTTGAGCATGTATCCAAAACCGCGCTTGGTCTGGATAAGTGGCTCTTCGCTGAGCTGATCAAGTTTGCGACGCAGGTATGAGATGTACGACTCTACGATTCCGGCATCGCCGTTGAAGTCGTATTCCCAGACATGGTCGAGAATCTGTGTTTTTGACAGCACACGATTCGGGTTCAACATCATGTAGCGAAGCAGCTTGAACTCGGTGGGGCTCAGATCAACCGGCTTAGAATCGATGGTCACTTCGTGGGTGTCTTGATCGAGAACGATGGGGCCCGCGGTAATCACGGCATCTTCTTCTTCTTGAATCGTACGGCGCAAGATTGCGCGAATACGAGCAACAATCTCATCGAGGCTGAAGGGCTTCGTGACGTAATCGTCGCCGCCAACAGTGAGACCGGTGATCTTGTCTTCGGTGTCATCTTTCGCAGTCAAAAAGAGGATAGGCGCGGTGTAGCCGGCCGTGCGCAGTCGCTTGGTGACGCTGAAGCCATTCATGTCAGGCAGCATAACGTCGAGAATAATCAGGTCTGGCTCTTCTTCAAGCACTGCCGAAATTGTTTGGGCACCGTTGGCAACAGCGCGCACGCCGAATCCGGCGAATCGCAGGCTGGTGGTGAGCAGGTCGCGAATGTTTGGTTCATCGTCGACGATGAGGATGCGTGGTCCTTTATTCATGAGACCAGTTTCTGACAGTTTCCTATGAGAAAGCTGAGAGCATATTGAGCGTTACCTGAATGACACTTGGGTGTCGGGTATCGCTCTCACGAGTTCGTTTCGCTACGACTGCAGGGGGCATTGCATTTTCATTCCGACGCATCGGGGCAGGGGTCCCCGCCTAAGTCGGAAGGGCAATGCAATGACTGATCTTGCTGATTTCTACGAAACGAATGAGTGTCCATCGAGAATCGTGTACGCGTACCCCTGCTCGGCCAAAAAGCGCTGCCTGTTCTGCGCAAAATCTTGATCGACCGTGTCTCGAGTGACGAGTGTGTAGAACGACGCGGTATGACCGCTCTGCTTCGGTCGAAGGATGCGGCCCAGTCGCTGAGCCTCCTCTTGTCGTGAGCCGAATGAACCTGAAATCTGAATCGCGACGGATGCCTCGGGTAGATCAATCGAGAAGTTCGCCACCTTGCTCACCACGAGCACCGGTTCGCCATTTCGGAACCGATTGAACAGCGCTTCGCGCTCATCCACCGGTGTCTTGCCCGTGATGAGTGGCGCGTCGAGTGCCTCAGCAATAGCCTCAAGCTGCTCGATGTACTGGCCGATAACCAGCACGCTCTCAGTGGGGTGTTTGTCAATGATGCGCTTGGTGATTGCATGCTTCTCGGGCGCGCTCGCAGCAATGCGATAGCGCTCTTTGTCTTCGGCTGCCGCGTACTCGAGCCGTGCTGCTTCGGGAAGGTCTATTCGAACCTCGAAACACTCAGCTGGTGAGATGAACCCTTGAGCTTCGATGTCTTTCCACGCGGCATCGAACCGCTTCGGGCCAATCAGACTGAACACGTCACCTTCGCGACCATCTTCACGAACAAGAGTTGCGGTGAGCCCGAGTCGACGTCGTGCCTGAAGCTCAGCTGTCAGTTTGAAAACGGGCGCCGGCAGCAAGTGCACCTCATCATAAATAATGAGCCCCCAGTCGTTGGCGTCGAGCAGCGCGAGGTGGGCATATTCGCTCTTTCGCTTCGTGGTGAGAATCTGATAGGTCGCGATGGTGATCGGGCGAATCTCTTTTGTCGAGCCCGAATATTCACCGATTTCGCTCTCGGTCAGGCTCGTGCGCTTGAGCAGCTCGGCTTTCCACTGACGGGCCGACACGGTGTTGGTGACGAGGATGAGCGTGTTCGTCTGAATCTCAGACATCGCTCCTGCGCCAACCAAGGTTTTGCCAGCGCCGCAGGGGAGCACCACCACTCCTGAGCCACCAGCCACGAAACTCGACACGGCTCGCTGTTGGTAATCGCGCAGGTGCCAGTCTTCGGTGTCAAGCGCGATGTCATGTGGTGTACCCGGCGTGAAACCTGCGAGGTCTTCAGCTGGCCATCCGCGCTTCAAAAGCTGTTGTTTCAACTCACCCCGAGCCCACGCTTCGACGGGGTAGGTGAACTCATCGATTTTGTTGCCGAGCAGTGGCGCGATGTTCTTCGCGCTGGTTACCTCGCGCATCACCGCAGCGTCACTCGATTTCAGCAGCAGCTCAGAATCTGGGCTTCGCTCGATGGTGAGGCGCCCGTACCGGTTCATCGTTTCTTCGATGTCCACCGAAACCACCGACGGCACAGCAAACTTCGAGTACTTCTCAAGCGTGGCCAGGATTTCGGCGGCGGTGTGCCCGGCAGCGCGAGCATTCCAGAGCCCGAGTTTGGTGATGCGGTAGGTGTGCACGTGCTCTGGGGCGCGCTCGAGTTCGGCGAACACGGCAAGTTCGTGGCGAGCATCCTCAGCCTGCTCGTGCTCAACCTCGAGCAAAATTGTGCGGTCACTCTGAACGATTAATGGTCCGTTTGGCATAGCTTCCTAGTTTACAAACTCAACGGAAACGAGATTGTTGATTGGCAGCGTACGCTCGACCTGAACCAGCTCATCAACACCGCGTAGGCGTCCGTTGCCAAAGCTCACGGGTCGCAGGGTGAACTCTCGTTCGGTTCCTTCACCCAGAGCCAGCACAACTTTGAGTCGCTGTTTTTGCTTCACGGCGAGCTCAATCATGCGTTGCATTGAGTTGGTGGTGGGGTGGGAGCTCGCAGCAGTAAGCAGGCGCGCGGCCAGCTCGGCGAGTGGGTCGGGGTTTGTAGGCTGAGTTCCTGATTCGGTCGTTGTTGTGGGCGTGGCAGTGACCGCAGATTTGTCGAGACTTGCTGGATAGCCTGACGCGCGCAGCGCATCCAGAATCTGCTCGGGCGCGAAGGCGCTCACGAGTTCGTTCTCTGAATGGGTTCGGAGTCTCAGGGCGGTGAGGGTCGAATCCACACGCACCTGTTCTGCTGTGCGGGGTTCAGCGAAGGTGAGCAACGAGCCGTTTTGCCACGGTTGAAGCAGGATCGTCCTGTGTTTCGATACAGCTTCATTGATGAGGTACTGCAGCGGCTGTGGGATGCCGGTCAGCGAAATCGCCTCGAGTGCGCTTCGTATTTCATCGGCAGTCAGACCGTCGTCAAGGGCGTTCTCGAGCGATCGCGGCGTAATTCGGTAGCTGGAAGCCAACCCTGCTGATTCGATCATGGCGAAGCGCAAAAGTTCTTGTTCGATTTCAGGTGCGAGCGGCCCGGGGGCAATCACCGAAAGGTCTGGTTGCAGGTAGACGTTCCGAACCGAAGAGGGGAATGAGCGCTCCGCCAGATCCGTGGCCGCAGCCTGGTCGCCCTGAAGTATTTTTCCTGCGAGTTCACTCAGCACCGTCGCATCGAGAATGCCGAAGAGTGCACAGTCCGTTATCGATTCACTCAGGTCATTTGATAGCTCAGGGGTAGCGAGCGGAAAGACTGCATTAACGAGCGCAGCAAATGACCTGTGCTGACTCGAAACGTAGGCGTTCAGAATTGTGCGTGACGAAGCATCCATTCGATCGAGCCACCGACTGATGAGGGTCACGTATCGACTGGCGCGAGGAAGGTGTAGCCACGAAGCCACCTCCGGAGTGGGCTCGAACTTCTGCTGGCGCACCGCCACGAGCCCCGTCTTGAGTAACAGCCTGAGCACAGCGGCGACGGTGTCTGAATCTACTGCAATGGCCTGGCCGGCTCGCTTCAGCGTGGAGGCGGTCGGTTGCTGATTTCGCTGGGCAGAGAGCGGTTCTGAGGTGACGAGGCGCAACAGTTGTTCTGCGTAGCGAACGGTTTCGAAGGCCCGTTCCGCCCATACGTGTGACAACCCCGTAGGTGGGATTTGCGCGGGGAGGGGATCCGCGGCCGCTTCGTCAAGGTCGGGAAGCAGCGCATCCACCTCATCGAAGAACACCGTTTCGCCGTCAGTGAAAGCGATGAGACCGTTCGCCGCCAAACTGGTGCGTTCAGGCGCCGAGCTGCATTCGTGATTCCTGAGGGCAAGCAGCTCCGGCCGGGGGGTCGTCGACAGCACCCGCCTGATGGAGTCGGGTCGCAACAGAAGTGTCGCGAGATCGAGCAGATCAGTGAGTGAGGCGGTCGGGTTCACCTGTCGAGTGCGGAGCAAGTGTTCCAGCTGAGCCTGATCGAACGAACCCAGGCTGGCTGAGAGTGCCAGCACAGAACTCATTTACGTTTTTGCTGCTTTGAACGACGCGAAATATTCATGATTAACAGCACGATGATCGCGATGAGCCCCGCTGGCAAACCAACGTAGCTAATCCAGGTCAAAATTGGCCAGATCCCCTCGCTGAAGGTGGATGAGGGAGCGCCAGTTGCACTCGCAATCATCACAATCACGAAAGCGACAATGGACGCCACCACACTCGTGACAACAAAAATTGCAAGTATCCGTTCGATCAGGGGTGCATCTTCTTCTGTTTTTGCCATAGCTATTAAGCCTACAGCTTGGATGGCCCGTTCAAGTTAGACTAAATACGCCCGGGATGCAGAGCCAGTCTCTCTTCTGGGGTGAAGGAGAAGTGAGTTCAATGCCAACTGGCAAGGTCAAGTTTTACGACGAAGATAAAGGTTTCGGCTTTATCGCGGGCGATGACGGTCAAGAAGTTTTTCTGCACGCATCTGCGATGCCCGAGGGCGTGCATGTGCGCACCGGAACTCGCCTTGAGTACTCCATTGTTGACGGCAAGCGTGGCGCACAGGCCTTGTCGGTGAACGTCATCGATGCACCCACTCGCGCTCGACTTCATCGCAAACCAGCCGACGACATGGCCATCATCGTTGAAGACCTGGTGAAACTGCTTGACGGGGTTGGTTCAAAGTTGAAGGCCGGTCACTATCCCGAAGGCGAACAGGGTCGCAAAGTGGCTTCGATGCTTCGGCGAGTAGCTGACGAACTCGACAGCTAATGCCAAAAAAATCATCACTTGACGAACTGCTTGGGTCAGAGAACTTAGCGAAAAAAGCGCTCCTCGAAATCACCGATGAAAGCACCATCGGTGCATTATCGGGGCACGAGGTTGACGACTCAGGCGCGGTGACACTCTTCTTTGAGTGCACGATGAAGGGCTACCCCGGATGGCGGTGGGCCGCCTCGCTCGCCAAAGCCACTCCCGAAGCTGAGCCGACAGTGCTTGAGGTTGAGCTTCTGCCAGGGGAGGGAGCTCTGCTTTCACCCGAATGGGTGCCCTGGTCAGTTCGTCTCGCCGCCTACAAAGAGCAGCAAGCCGCGCTCGAAGCTGAGCGGCTCGCGAATGGTGAGGATTCAGACGATGCTGAAGCAGAGGTTGAAGACGAGCTCGACGATGACCTTGACGACGACGACGCGGACGACGCAGACCTCGACGATGACGAGCTCGATGAAGACGACGATGAAGACGAAATTCTAGACAACGACTTCAGCGACTTCGACGACGAAATTGACGGAGTCGACATCGATGCACTCGACGAAGACGAACTCCAGGACGACGAAGACGAAGACGACGGCGACGCAGCTGACGCGGAGAGCGAAGAGCGCGTTTAGCGACTAGCCAATTTGCTCGAGCACGAAGTCGATGGCATGCGTCAGCTTCTCAACATCAGCAGGATCGATTGCGGTGAACGTTGCAATACGAAGCTGGTTTCGGCCCAGCTTGCGGTAAGGCTCAGTATCAACGATTCCGTTCGCACGCAGCGCCTTCGAAATCGCTGACGCATCAACGGTGTCGAAGTCAATCGTCACCACAACCTGCGAACGGTGGTCTGGGTTCGCCACGAACGGAGTTGCCACCGGGCAATTTTCTGCCCAGGTGTACAGGATGTCGGAAGACTGTTTCGTGCGATTCGAAGCCCACGCCAATCCGCCCTGGTTGTTCATCCATCGAACCTGCTCGTCGAGCATCGCGATTGTGCCAAGGGCAGGCGTGTTCAGTGTCTGGTTCAAACGCGAGTTCGAGACGGCGTTGGAGAGCTTCAAGAAATCTGGAATGTAGCGACCGCTCGCCTCAATTTTTTCAACGCGCTCAAGGGCTGCGGGAGAGAAGAGCGCGAACCAAATGCCGCCGTCTGACCCGAAGTTTTTCTGTGGAGAGAAGTAGTAGACATCGGCTTGACTCGCATCGAAATCAATACCGCCGGCAGCGCTCGTGGCATCAATCACCGTCAGTGCGCCCGCATCTGCCTGCACGCGCTTCACCGGAGCCATCACGCCAGTGGAGGTTTCGTTGTGGGGCCACGCGTAGACGTCTATGCCCTCGTGGGGTTGAACCTCTGAACGGGTTCCTGGCTCGGCTGCGATGATGTCGGGTGCCTCGAGGAACGGCGCTTTCGCGGCCGCCCCGAACTTGGCTCCGAACTCACCGAATGTCAGATGCTGGCTTCTGTTCTCGATGAGTGAGTGAACTGCTGAATCCCAAAACGCTGTTGCTCCGCCATTGCCGAGCAAAACTTCGTAGCCTTCTGGGATGCGGAACAGCTCTGCAAGTCCATCCTGAACGCTCTTGACGAGGTCTTTCACTGCCGACTGACGATGAGAGGTGCCGATAACGCTTGGGTTGAGGCTGGCTAAAAACTCAATCTGCTCAGTACGCACTTTGGATGGTCCGCAGCCGAAGCGGCCGTCTGCAGGAAGGAGATTACTCGGAATAGTGATGTCAGCCATGAGACAAGTCTAATCTGAGCAGAGCAGATAGGCTTACGGGAGAGATACCGACGAGGACTTGCCGATTGACCGATCTAATCGACACAACTGAGATGTATCTTCGAACCATTCTGGAGCTCGAAGAAGAAGGCATCGTAGCAATGCGCGCTCGCATTACTGAGCGCATTGGCCACTCAGGTCCGACCGTTTCGCAAACCGTTGCCCGAATGGAGCGTGACGGTTTGGTTCGGGTGAACGGCGATCGGCACTTAGAGTTCACCGAGGTGGGCCGGAAGAAGGCAACCGAAGTGATGCGCAAGCATCGACTTGCTGAACGACTTCTGGCCGACGTGATCGGGCTCGAGTGGGAATACGTGCACGAAGAAGCGTGTCGTTGGGAGCACGTGATGAGCGAGAACGTGGAACGAAAAATCGTTGGCATGCTCGGCGGCGTGACCGAGTCACCCTATGGCAATCCGATTCCGGGTCTGGCCGACTTGGGGCAAACCGACGCAGCAGAATTTCGTGATGGCGTTGTGTCATTGCTTGAGCTGATCAGCGGCGAGCGGCCACCAATTCAGGCAACTGTCAGGAGATTTGCAGAACAGGTGCAGACCGATCCCGAATTGCTCGCCGAATTTCGGCAGATTGGGCTCTTGCCAGGATGCCCTGCATCCTTTGTCTGGCAGGGAAAAACGGTGACCGTAACCGTTAGCTCTACCGGCAAGTCAATTGACTTGAATTTGGACATCGCTGCCCACATTTTCGTTGCGAAATAAGACACATTCCGACGCCTCAACGTGACAAGTGAGTGCGTTTCGGCTAGGCTCAAACTTGGTTTTTCGCCCAAAACAAGGTGAAATGACTCAGCAAAAGCGAACGTAAGGTCGAAATTTTGGCACGAATCCCTGATGCAGCGGTGGAAAAAAATCCACGCAAAGCAAAGGCAACTAAGGCAAAACTCAACATTCGAGGCATTCTTGCTGTTGTAGTGAGTGCAGGCATCGTCGGTACGGTGGCACTCCCCGCATACGCCGCCCCGATTGCTCCCAGCGAAGAAACATACGCTGACGCACAGACTCTGGCGACCGATACCTCAGCCGCTACCACGGTGGCATTCGAGCGACTCGAGGGAATGACCTCAACCGAGATCGCAACGGCGCAGCGCGAAGAAGCGGCTCGTATCGCTCAGGCCGCTGCGGGTGACGCAGCTGCTCTCGCAGCGCTGCGTGCAACCTACGCAAACGTGCCGGTGGGTGTTGGCGCTGCAGGGCTCCTCGCCGCGGCTCGAGCACAGCTTGGCCAGCGCCAAGACTGCACCGCTTTGGTAGAGCGCGCACTGCGTGCGATTGGGTACAGCGTCGGCGACCTCGCGCCAATGGGCTTCGGAAGCTACGGAACCCGTGTGAACCCAGCAGATGCGCAGCCCGGTGACATCATGATGCGCGGCGGACACGTTGCGATTTACACCGGCGGTGGTGCGATTCACGGTGGCTTCAACGGCAACACAGTTGAAACCGGTATCGATGCCAATCCAAACAACTACGCGGTCATTATCCGCCTGCCCTAATAAGGCAAGCGATTTTGCTCATTGCCAGTGGGCGAATTAGCCTTGATGCTGATGCGCCTCTGTAGCTCAATGGAAGAGCACCTCCGTCCTAAGGAGTTGGTTGGGAGTTCGAGTCTCTTCAGGGGCACCAGAGAACGCTTACTAGAACTAAAGTCCCTTTCCACGGTCTCTAGTTGGTCTTCTCTAGTCGTTCCAGAATCCAGCGACGCTTCGGCGTCGTTTTCGTTTGTCTCGAGATCAATACCGACGCCGAACGATGCAGCCCACTCGGCTTGTGCTTCGAGCAGAAGGCGCACGGGTTCCTGCAGTTCTGACTCGGCGCGGTCCTGATCGAGGACGAAGATTCGCTTGAAGATCGCCTGATTCAGTTCGCGGCGCATGTCGTTGCTCGCGTTGCGGTATAGCTCGTAGGGGTCGCGCAGCAGCTCGAGCCATCCCTTGATGAAGTCGGCGCCGATGCTGAGGTCGTCCTCGATGGTGCCGAGTCGGGCCTCGAGCCCT
>JALRLI010000038.1 GCA_023254555.1 Microbacteriaceae bacterium | reverse complement strand
CGGGTTGTAGCGCTGCCGCCAAGCCTGGTACTTCGCAGCATACTTTTTACGCCACGTTTCTCGGGATTCTTGTGAACCGAGTTCGCCGATCAGTGTGAGCAGTTCATCTGCACTGCACAGAAGAGGCCCTGGCGCGGTGGCCTCGAAGTCGAAGGTGAAGCCGCGATCGTGTTGGCCGTATTCGGCGAGGTCGGGCACAAAAAACGCCATGTCAATATTCGCCGCACTGGCGTCGAACATCAGCGAGGAGTAATCGGTAACGAACAGGTCTGAAGCCAGTAACACGTCATTGACATCTGCGTAGCCCGAGACGTCCTGAATTTTGCCCTCTATTTCGCGGTAGTTGCCGAAGGCATGCGTGCGGCTGTGCCCCCGCACGAGGAGCACCCAGTCGGCGGGCAGTTTCTTTGCGAATTCGACGATGTTGAGCTCATCCACCAGCTGAGTGGATGCGTCACGCCAGGTCGGCGCGTAGGTGACCACTTTGGTTTTCGAGGCGATGTTGAGGCGTTTCTTCGTCTTAGCTTGAGTACTCGCAACGAGTGAATCATTGCGAGGGTAACCAGCCTGCCAAACTGGACCATGGTAGGCGTAACTGCTGCGCAGATGCTTGGTGCAGTGGTCGTTTTGCGACAGCAAAGCACTCCACTTGTTACTCTCACGCTTGATGGCGAGTTTGGTTCGGAGCGAGACTCCTGAGCGTTCCAACGCGAGTTTCTTCAGCATCGTTCCGTGCCATGTTTGTAATACCCACTGCGATTTTGTGGGCCTAAAGTCGCGGGTGAGCCAATCATTGACGATGATGATGTTCGCTTGTTTGCGCACTTCGGCACCTTCGGGTGAGCCAATCACTACGCGTTCTGCACCTTCGGGTGTCTCGACGGCCTCAGATTGAACACCCCAAATCCGCCTGATGTTCGGCATGCGTGACGCAATCTCAGCATCGAGTGCTTTCGGATTACACGCGACCTGTCGACCGTAGAAACTCTCAAAATAGATGGTTTGTGGAGTCGCGGAATTGCTTTGGGAGAGCGCCGGTTCAGCATCCCGCCTCTTCAGAGAGCTGCGGGTTCTTTGGTTAATCTCAGCGAGCACTCTCGCCGCTGCGTTCCCGTCTCGGTACGCGAACAGTCTGGTGGCAAGTCTCTCTGTTCGCTGCATATTCTGCTGTGCTGACTCTTCGCTACTCACAAGCGTCGTCAGCTCAGCGAGAACCTCGGCCCACGTTGTCGCATACCGATTTTCAGTCAGCTCTGCGTAACTCTCGTAGAGGCCACGACTACTCTCGTACTGGCTGAGCGCAGGAGCAAACCAAGAAATCATGCCCCCGGTAAGGGCATAATCGAAGGCTATTGAGGAGTAATCAGTGATGACGCAGTCGAACGCTCCAAGCAGCGGTGTGATCTCGCGGGCGACCGAGGAGTCGAGGATCAGAATGTGTTCTGACGCGAGCGGGCAATACGAGCTCACGCTGAGCGGGTGAGGTCGAATCACGATTTTCGCGTTGTGCGCTGTGGCCCATTCTTCTAGTGCCGCTTTCTCGGCATCTCCCGGTATCGCAGGGTCTTCAGCGCCGTCGTGCCAGGTCGGAGCGTAGAGCACCAAGCGGCTATCGGCGCTACTCACGCCAAGGAGGCGAAGCACTTCAGCCTGCGCATCCGACTGCTCTGAGTGGATGAGCGCGTCGTCTCTGGGGTCGCCGATAGCGGCGGTTACGTGCGGGGCAAGATTGAAGGCGCTGCGCATCCGCTCGGCTACCAGATCTGAAGCAACGACGAAGAGGCTAATGTTGTCACCCCCAGCCCGGTACATGCGTTTAATCAGCCGGTTGAGACCCCCTCGAGATTCGGTTTCGACGACAGATTCCGCATCAAGATGCAGCTTTTTCAGCGGGATGCCGTGCCACAGCTGCACAACGAAACCGCCGAACACACCGAATCGATTCGCGTCACCAAAACCGTGCGTAACGACTATCTTGCCTGCGCGAAGTGTCTGCCAGAAGCCCTTCCAGCTGTCGCGATAGGTCCAATTGATTCCTGCCGCAATGGCTTGGTCACGAACGTCATCATTGGCCACGAGCCAAGTGAGTCGATCACTTGGCTGTTTCGCCGACACGAGCCGGTAGAGCGGCAGCGCTCCCTCACCGATGCCGCTTCCCGAACCGAACACCCAGCGGTTTTGAGCCCTTGGCACAACGAGTGACGCAAGCTTCCCAAGCGAGTAGAGCGGAATCTGCGTGAGCTTTTGGCGATTACCACGCGCGAAATCGAAGGTGTTGGGTTGACCCACAAATTCCTCCGATTTCGCTTGGTAGCTACGTTTAGAGGCTACCGAGTGTTGCCGTGGTAGTTGCTACTTTGCCGTCACGAATGTAATCGAGTTTCACTTCGGTGCCAGCGGGATAGTAGCGCACCAATCCCGAGAGCGAGGTTCCATCGAGCACCGTGATTCCATTGATTGCCGTGATGACATCACCTTTTTTGAGGCCTGCCTTCGCTCCGGCTCCACCCGCGGTGACATCCACAACCAGGCCGCCACTCTGGCTCGCGCCATCCTGACTGCTCGAGTCTCCAACTCCGATGCCGAGCAGACCATGGCTGACCTTGTCGCCAGCAATCAGCGAATCAGCCACGCGCTTCGCGAGGTTCGATGGAATCGCGAAGCCAAGACCCACGCTTCCCGCACTCTCAGTGCTCGAGGCAGTGGAGGCAATTGCGACGTTGATGCCGATCAGATTTCCATTGGCATCGAGCAAAGCACCGCCCGAGTTTCCGGGGTTGATTGATGCGTCCGTCTGAATCACCGGAATGGTAATTGAGCCAGAGCTCTTTTGAGTTTTCTGGTTCTGGTCGAGTTCAAAATTCCACATGTCATTAGGATCGGTCGGTTCTTCACTCTGTGGGTTGCCAGGCACCGATGCGGTACCAACCGTAATGCCTCGGTTGAGCGCACTAATGACACCGGTGGTGACTGTGTTCGCCAGGTTCAGTGGAGCGCCAATCGCGACTGTGAGGTCGCCGACATTGAGCTTTTCGGAGTTTGCAAACTTGATCGCCTGCAAATCGGTTGCGTCAATTTTGACGACGGCAAGATCAGCATATGGATCGGTGCCCACGAGCTTGCCGGTGAAAATTCGGCCGTCGCTCAGAAACACGCGAATGCTTGCCTTGGTATCACCGGTGTCGAGAGTGACCACGTGATTATTGGTGAGGATGTAGCCGCTGGGGTCGATGATGACACCAGAACCCGTGCCTGCTGCATCAGCGGTCGACACTTCGAGTGTGACGACGCTTGGGCTGGCTTTGGCAGCGATGCCAGACACGAGGGTGGCATTGTCTTTGTTCGCGATTGTGATCGCATCGCGCGTGTAGTCAGAAGATGTTTGCGATTGCATCTGGGTGAGCGTGATTGCGGTGACACCTGCGCCGGCTGCGCCGCCAAGCAGCGCACCGACTGCAACGCCAGCGATGAGGAGCCCGGCCTTCGGTGATTTTGCAGCCTTGGGTTCTGCTGCAGGCGTGAAAGCGCTTCCTGCTGGCGCAGCCTGCTCACCTGATGCAAATGGCTCAGCAGGAGGGCCCGCCTCTGCAACGGATGCGGTCTCGGCGTTATTTGGCGCCTGGGGGTCTAACCCTGCAAAAGTCTCTTCAGAGTTATTGTCTGTGGATTCGGTCATCGGTTTTCCTTCTCTGGATTTCCTATGTTGAAAGCCTCGTCGAGAAGTCTATGCATCTCATGTGAGTGAGCTGAATGACATCTGCGCGTTCACAACTCACTTCACGGTCACTGAAAATCGTCGCAGCATGATCGACGGGTTCACCTCACGTGCACTCTGAACTGCGGCCGGGTCAACATCGGCAAGCACCACTCCAGCAGCGCCGTCGAGTTGAGCGCAGACTTCTCCGAGAGGCGTTATGACCATGGATGAGCCAACACCGATTGGCTCGGGGTGATCGGCAGCCACAACATAGACCGTATTTTCAATGGCGCGCGCGGTGAGGAGTGTGCGCCAGTGGTTGAGTTTATGCTCGCCATTGACCCATTCGGCCGGCACAATGAGCATCGTAGCTCCAGCATCGATCAGCCAGCGCGAAACCTCAGGAAATCGAATGTCGTAACACGTCTGCAGGCCGACTGTGAACCCCTCGTGTTCGAAGACGGCAGGATGCCCCAAATCGCCTGCGAGCACTCGATCGCTCTCTTTGTGGCCGAACGCATCAAACAGGTGAGCCTTTGAGTAGCTCGCAATCACGTCACCGTGTTCACCGACTGCAACAGCCATATTCGCAAATTTACGCGGATCTGTAGTAGTGGCAACCAGACCAAAGACGATCTTCACGCTGTGCTTTCTGGCTAATTCGCCCATAGCCTGAACAAATTCGCCGTCGTGCGGTTGCGCTCTCTTCAGAACCTCTTCATCAAGCCTCGGGTTGAACGAGCTGCTGTATTCGGGCAGAACAACCAACGTCGCGCCACCCAAAACCGCTTCTGCCACGAGCACGGCAATGCGCGAGAGGTTTGCCGTCGGCTCCAGTTCTGGATTGAACTGGGCGACGGCAACTCTCACTGCACTCACGAAATTAGCTTGAGATTGTGGTCTGAGTGACCGAGAGTGATTTGAACGCTTCGTTGATGAAACGACGTGCAATGAACGCCCACACTGTCATCGCGAGACCCGCGAGCAATGACCAGATTCCGATAATCACGAGCAGAACAGACATAACTTCGTCTGTGTAGTTGATAACGAACACAATCAGCACAACGCCAACAATCAGCGCGAGGGCGTTTGCGAATACGCCCCAACCCCAAGTCTTCGTGACGCCCTTGGCAGCGAAGCTGATTCGCATGCCGATGAGACCGGCGATCAGCGAAATAAGGATGATAGCCCAGATGATAATCAGGCCAATCGCCTTCACAAATGCGAACGAGAACGTCAGCGCAAGCACACCGAGCGCAATCGTCAGAAGGCCCTGAAAAATGTACCAACCAATCGAGCCGAGGCGCTTGCGCTCTGCGACAGCGGCCGAAATCGTGACAATTCCGTCAAGCAATAAGTAGGCGCCCAGAACGATGGCAAGCAGCTGCACTGCAGCAGGGCCGTTGAACAGCGCGAGGAGTCCAAAAATTATTCCGAAGACACCGCGCAGCAGAAACAGCCACCAGAGTGTTCTGATTCCAGCTTTCACGTCGCCGGTCAAGTCTTCACTTTGAATTGTCATCGGATAACTCCTATCGCTTTTCGAACACTCTAACGAGTGAATCGCGCAACCTAACGATGCACCGCCGCTAACCACGTAGGCGTTTCTCAACAGCCCTCGCCCCGAGTACTGAGAGTCCCAAGCACAACATGACCGTGGCGACGGCGATTGTCCACGCTGCCGAATTCGCGGTTCCGGTCTCTGCAAGCGGCGCTGTGATTGAAGTTGTCTCTTCAGGTAAGCCAAACTCGTGCTGGAATGAGTACCCCGCTGGCAGCGAAGCGCTCGCCTCAGTCGCGCTCTGCACGGCTCCCGAAAACCCGCACACAAACGTGTAGAAGCCGGCATTTTTCGGCTTCTCGGCAAATTCCGCTCGATAGACCGTTTTCAAGGGATCTGCAAGACCCCCGCCGATCTGTACGAGCACCTGCTCGCCGAATTTGGGAGCATCCGCCGGGACCTGCCCACGAGTCTGCGGCCGTTCTTTCAGAGGCCCATACGCCTGGCACCAGGCATCAACCGCCAGATAGCTACCGTCGCTCAGCTGCCGCCACGGTTTACTTGCTTCAGCAAGGTCTACCTCGATGGTGTCGGCCAGGCCATCGCCAAGAGCTGAAACGCTCTCAGCGGCGACGGTTGTGAGAGTGGGAGCGAAGGTAACCGGCACCACAATCTCCGCGCTGAGTGAATATTCGAAATCGGGAATGTAGCTAGAGTGTTCACCCAAGTCTTGGAACGAGTCACTGTTTTTCCAGATGATAACTTCGTCACCGGGGCTGCCCGGCGTGATGAAGTTGGAGGTTACGCCAACACGATGCTGACCGAACTCATCATCACGCAGCGCGCCGTGATACCTGAATTCATCGCCGTTTCGCACACCTGCCATCGACGAGGCTTGATTCAGCTCAAATAGGGCTCCGTTGAGCTGGAGTGTGCCGGTCGTATTCGCGGGAATCCCAGTGACGCGAAGCACACCCGTGAGTGGGTCATTCTCAGCGGGGGTCAGAGTGATTTGCCCAATCGCGGCTCGAGCATACGGCGTGAAGGTGTCAGCCTCTGCATTCATCGTCTGTGCCCGCTGGGTTATCGCTGCGCGTACCGCTGCGTCTCGAATCGTAGCTTTGACGAAGCGATGCTCAGCGAAGAACGGGTCGCCAGCGCCAGGATGCCGCATCCAAATCGCCATCTGAACTGCTGCTGCCTGGTTGTTGTCATTCGTCTGACCCCACTTGCTGATCAAGTAATTGACTCTCGCAATTTCGAGGTGTGACCAGCCGGCATAACTATTCGTGCTCTCAATGCTGTCGAATGTGTCGTTCGGGCCAGTAGGGCTCTCTTTACCCCACTCAAGGCAGTACAGAATGTTGCCATCCGGCGCTCGGTATCCGCCGATAATAGAGTCGCGATACGGATTCGGTATTTGGTATCCGGGCCCAATCGGTATGGTCGCCTGGGCCGAAACTGCGCCCAGTGCCAGCACTGTCATGGTCGAGATGAGTGTGATTGCGGCGATGATGAGTGAAGTTTTGCGCACGGCCCGCATGTGGTTCCTTTCAGGTGATGTTGAAAGAGGATGCCGGGGGCGCAACCGTGAGCGCAGAAGCTATCCACAGCTTTCAGACCGTGATCTGGCACTCCGTCACGGTGACAGGGCTGCTCGATTATTCCGCTACGAATCTGCGTGGTAGAGTTGACTCTTGTGCCGCGGGGTGGAGCAGTTCGGTAGCTCGCCGGGCTCATAACCCGGAGGTCGTAGGTTCAAATCCTGCCCCCGCAACGAACCGCAAGGTACAAAAACCCTCCCGAAGAATGCTTCGGGAGGGTTTTTTCTTTGCCTTGCGCAGGCCCTGTTAGGGAGAGTTTTTTACTTCGACAGTGCGATGGCTCGCTCAAGCGCAGCGACAAGGCGCGCATCAGCTTCACCGTAGGCAGTCCAGTCGCCCTTTTGCAGAGCGGCATCACGGTCTTTCATCGCCTGCTGCGCATCCTGCAACGCCTTCTGGTAGCTGTCGGCGCTCGCGCTACTCGAACCGGAGCTACTCGAACCAGAATCACCGCTCTGACCTGCGTCACTCGGCTCGCTTGTCGCTGGCACATTGGTATCACCCGCATTGGCACCTGAGTCGCCACCGAACAGAGCATCGAGCGCCGCATCGAGCGTGTCTTCAAACGCAATCTGGTCACCGAAGGCAACCAAAACCTTCTGCAGAACCGGATAGCTCGTTTCGGCGTTCGACTGCACGTACACCGGCTGCACGTAGAGCAGGCCTCCGCCGACCGGAACAGTCAGCAAGTTGCCGCTAATGACAGACGTTTCTCCACCCTGCCGCAGGATGTTCAGCAAACGTGATACCTCAGTATCGGTGGTGAAGCTGTTCTGCACCTGCCCCGGACCGGGAATGGTTTCACCCTTTGGAATCGTGAGTAGACGAAGCGTTCCGTATTCTTTGGATACCTCACCTGCCGTGGCGCCCGCGTTTGAGTTGGCTGCCAAGTAGCCAGTGAGAACGTTTCGAGTGCCCTCCCCCTGGGCCGCAGGAATGTAAGTCGAGTAAATCGAGTAAGCCGGAGCCACGTCAGTACCCGCTGAAAGCGTCAGGTAATACGGCGGCTGCAACAGGTCTTCGGTTCCCCCGTTCACGGGGTCTGGCGGAGTGCGCCACGCATCCTCTTTCGAATAAAAGGCGCCAGCTTCGGTGACGTGATACTCACCCAGCAGTGCGCGCTGCACTTGGAAGAGCTCGGTTGGGTAGCGCACATGGCTGATCAGCTCAGCACTCATGTCTTTGACACCTTTGAGGGTGCTCGGGAAGATTTTTTGCCAGGTCGCCAAAATAGGATCTTCGGTATCCCAAGCGTAGAGCGTCACTGATCCGTCATACGCATCGACTACTGCTTTCACCGAGTTACGAATGTAGTTCACATTATCGGCAACCGCCGAGGTACGAGGTGAATCTGCGTCGACTGTGAGCGCATCCATATCTGAAACACGAGAGTATGGGTAGTTCGAGGATGTGGTGTACCCGTCGACTATCCAGACCATACGGCCGTCAACAACAGACGCATACGGGTCTGAATCGAGTTTCAGGTAGGGCGCAACCTTCTGTACGCGGGTGAGCGGATCGCGATCAAAGATAATCTGCGAGCCCTCTGTGACCGCCTCCGACAAAACAATCTGCTCAGACTGGAACTTAATCGCATAAATCAGCTTCACGAAGAAATTGTCGAGAACGGGGCCTCCGTCGCCATCGAATGTTGTATACGTTTGGGTGGCTCCATCCTTGCCCGACGGGTAGTCGAGCTCAATGTCTTTACTGCGCTTGCCACCCACAATTGAGTATCGAGGCGAATTTTCGCCGAAGTACACACGCGGCTCGAACTCCCCCAACTCGCCGGTGGTCGGGATACCCGACTCGAGGAACACCGGCAGGCCCTCTACAGATCGCTTGTTGCCGAATGCGGCAACGGTTGCGTACCCGTGGGTGTACACCAGTGTGCGGTTGTACCATCCCTCTTGGTTCTCAATATTGATATCTCGAACACCAGAAACCGTATCGACCGTCGACCCGTTCAGGTTGTAACGGTCTACGTCGAGCGACTTTGGAAACTGGTAGTACGACCGAATCTGCTGCAGCTGCGCAAACGTGGGTGAGATAACCTCAGGGTCCATAATGCGAATATTCGCCGTTGTGACCGCGTCGTCGCGCAGAGCCCCCTGCGAAGCCGTGGTTTTCGCATCGTATTCAACGGTCTCTACCTCAGACAGCCCGTACGCATCACGAGTGGCGTCGATGTTGCGCTGAATGTACTCAAGCTCAAGGCTCTTCTCATCGGGCAGCACCTGGAAGCGCTGCATGAACCACGGATACCCGATGCCGAGAACAAGCGCGCTGACGACCAAAAGCGCGGTTCCAACCAACGGCAACCGCCACCGAGCGGTGAACGCAGTAACGACGAACAGAATTGCGACAATCAACGCGATGGCAGCGAGGATACTCTTGCCCGGGATAACCGCGTTGACATCGGTGTACGCGGCGCCAGTGATCAAACCCGAGTTGCTCGTCAAGGTTTGGTACTGATCAAGCCACAAACTCGCAGCCTGAAGCAAAAGATAAAGCGCACCGAGCACGGCAAGCTGAATTCGCGTGGCTTTCGCGATTCGCATCTGCCTGCCCGCAAAACTTATGCCGCCATAGAGGTAGCTCGTGAACACAGAAATCAACAGTGTGACAAGCACCACCGCAGACAGGAAGGCGACGGCTGCGTGATAGAACGGCAATTCGAAAAGATAGAACGAGGTGTCTAAGCCGAATTCAGCGTCAGTCTGACCACTTGGTGTGCGGTTGAGCCAGAGCAACACACCCTTCCACGAGGATGCTGCGGCAACCCCCGCAAAGAGGCCAAAAACCACCGGCACAATGATGGTCAGAGCCCTGCGAATCGGGTTAATGATTTCCTGATAGCGGTCGAGTTGAGCGTTCATGCGCGCGTAAACTGGCCGGGTTTTATAGGCCAGCGCAATTGCAGCAAATGTTGGCAACGCCATCACCAAAAAGCCGATCAAGAACATACCGCCGAAGGCGAACCACTGTGTGGTCAGCACATTGATGTAGCCGATTTGCTGGTACCAGAAAACATCGCCCAGCACGTTTGCAGCGGCGAGGAAAGCGACCAGAAGCGCTCCCAGAATAATCAGCGTGATCCAGAGAGGTGACAGTCGTCGTCGAGTCGGAGTTGTGGCTGGCTGGCTCAAGGATTCCTCACAGGTGTTTGGGGGCGTTTCTTCGCAGTTGTTTCAAGCCTACTTAGTTGGCACTGGATTCTGCCTGAGCTGTTGATTCGCAGCTTGGGAGTTGGGCAAAGTCATCAGTTCGCTTCAGCTCGGTGAGTGCATCCACCGCATCGTTGAGCGTCGCGACCGGCACCACCCGAATCTTCTGAAACTCATTGACCGGAACTTCTGCACACTGGTCAGCTGGAATGAAAATGAGGTCACTCTCGGCCCGTCGGGCAGAAACAATTTTCTGAGGTAATCCTCCGATTGCGCCCACGCTACCTGCAGCGTCGATGGTTCCGGTGCCAGAGATAATTCGGCCATCGGAGAGGCTGCTCTGCGTGAGCTTGTCAGTAATTCC
>JALRLI010000037.1 GCA_023254555.1 Microbacteriaceae bacterium | reverse complement strand
CGTGGGTGCGCATCCCTGCACCCGTTGAGGTTCGACCCGAATCGTACACTGCCCTTGCAGAGACGACCTCAGAAGGGCTGACTGGTAAGCGCATCGGCGTGCCACGCATGTTCATTGGTAAAGATCCAGCACAGGGCACCGGTACCGGCATGGGAGCGTCGACAGGCCGCAAAATTGAGCCGCGCCAGAGTGTGCTCGATCTCTGGGAATCAGCCCGGTCTGACCTCGAAGCTGCAGGCGCCGACGTAATCGAGATTGACTTTCCGGTGGTCACGAACTACGAGGCCGATCGTGCTGGAGCGCCCAATGCCTTTAACCGCGGAATCGTTCCCGAAGCTTATTTCGACACCGAGATTTGGCAGCTTTCAATGTGGTCGTGGCACGACTTTCTGGCTGCGAATGGTCAGCCTGGGTTGGATGCACTTGAGCAGGTGGATGGCGCCAAAATCTTTCCGCACCCTGAAGGTGCTCTCCCAGATCAGTACGGTAGCTTCGACGCCGACATCGCTGATTATGTGGTTCGAGCGAAACGTGATGGCATCATCGATCCCTTCAACGGGCCAGATGCGCCTCTGATTCGAGCGGGTATCGAGGGACTCGAGCGCACTCGCGAACTTGACCTCGACGAGTGGATGCGCGCGCTGCAGCTCGACGCAGTTGCCTTCCCAACCATGACCGATGTCGGCCCAGCCGATGCTGACGTGAATCCCGAATCGGCTGAAATCGCTTGGCGTAATGGCGTGTGGGTGGCGACAGGAAATCTCGCGATCAGGCACCTGGGCATCCCGACCGTGACGGTGCCGATGGGCACAATGGCTGATATTGGCATGCCGGTCGGGCTCACGTTTGCAGGCGCTGCTTACACCGATGTCGAGCTGCTGACGCTCGCTTCTGCATTCGAGGGGATTCGTCCACGACGCACTGCTCCACCGCGCACGCCAGAGCTTTCACACTAGCGTGTGAGCAGTTCGTGGTGTTTCGTGCCGTATTCAGAAATGACAGCGAGCACCGGGGCTAAATCTTTTCCGGCGCTGGTTAGGGTGTACGAAACGCAAACTGGGGTTCCATCGGTCACATGACGCTCAGCGAAGCCGCGCTCGCAGAGCTCCTTGAGGCGGGTGGTCAGAACCGCGTCGGTGACCCCAGGCACTCCGCGGCGAATGTCAGAGAAGCGTTCTGCGCCATCCAGCATCGTTTGAATGACAGCGCCAGCCCAGCGGCGGCCAAGCAGAGACATCGCGGTCTCAATTGGTTGGCACGGATTCGCTGGCATTGATACTCCTGAAAATTTCTGGCGTGAACTTGACTATGAAAAACATAGTAGCTAGTCTGTTCATAGTTACACAGTAACTAATAGCAGTATAACTCAGGAGATTGAAATGCAGTTCGGTATTTTCTCGGTAGGCGATATCACCACTGACCCAACCACGGGTAAAACCCCAACCGAGTACGAGCGAATTCAGGCGCAGATTCAGATTGCGCTCAAAGCAGAAGAGGTTGGCCTCGATGTCGTTGCACTCGGCCAACACCACAATCCACCGTTCGTCGCGTCATCGCCGACCACCACGATGGCGTACATTGCCGCGCAAACTAAGAACATCATGCTCTCGACTGCGACCACACTCATTACAACCACAGATCCGGTTCGAATCGCAGAAGACTACGGAACTCTCCAGCACCTCACGAGTGGGCGGATGGATCTGATGCTCGGCCGCGGAAACACAGGTCCGGTGTATCCCTGGTTTGGAAAAGATATTCGCCAGGGCATCAATCTTGCGATTGAGAACTACGGTCTGCTGCATAGGCTCTGGCACGAAGAGGTGGTGAATTGGGAAGGTAAATTCCGCACCCCCCTTCAGGGGTTCACCGTTACCCCTCAGCCGCTCAACGGAGTTGCACCCTTTGTGTGGCACGGCTCGATTCGCAGCCCACAAATTGCAGAGCAGGCCGCTTACTACGGGGATGGCTTCTTTCACAATCACATCTTCTGGCCAAAAGAGCACACCGAGCAGATGGTGCAGTTTTACCGCGAACGCTACGAACACTACGGTCACGGCAAGGCGCATCAAGCCATTGTTGGTCTCGGCGGGCAGGTCTTCATGCGCAAGAACAGCCAAGACGCAATCAACGAGTTCAGGCCCTACTTCGATAATGCGCCCGTCTATGGTCACGGCCCGTCGCTCGAAGATTTCTCGCGTGAAACACCACTCACGGTGGGCTCGCCAGAGCAAGTGATTGAGCGCACCCTCGGATTCCGTGATTATGTTGGTGACTACCAGCGCCAGCTGTTTTTAATCGATCACGCCGGCTTACCGCTGAAGACTGTGCTCGAGCAGATCGACATTCTGGGCGAAGAGGTTGTGCCTGTCTTGCGCAAAGAGTTTGCTGCGCTCAAGCCAGCTGATGTTCCAGACGCTCCGACACACGCCTCGCTGGTTGCAAAAGCACAGGCGCAGGGCAAAGACACCGCCAACCACTCCAAGGCGAGTGTTGATGAGTGGACTGGCACACGCGCCGAAGACGGGAATGTGCTTGTGAATATCGGCGTCTAGTTCCGACCCTGCTCCCTCACAGGTGCGTGCGACGCAACTTTTGAGCTCTGGGATGAGTATTCTCAAAAAGGCCCTGCCAACGTGGCAATCTCATCTTGAGAAAGCCAGAATAGAAGGGTGAGCAGTTTGAACGAACCACAGGTGTGGACAGTCATCGGGGTATTCGCAACTGCACTATTTGCGATGCTCGGTATCACCGTGACGCTCTTCTCTAGAATGTTGAAATCTGAAATTGGCTCGGTTCGCGCTGAAATAGGTTCACTCAGAAACGAGATGAATTCTCGCTTTGATGCGGTCAACGCGAAGATTGATCACATCGACCGAGACGTTCAGTTTCTGATGAGACGAGAGTTTGGCGAAAACCACTCGTAGGCTGGCTGCTCGGTTCGATTAACACCGTGTTCAAAGCAGCTACCTCTCGCAGGCCACGCCATCCTTGTCGCGATCGAGGCGCGCGTTCAGCGCATATGTGACAGGGTCTACAGTCAGTGGGTACCGAGTAGCTCTCGGTGAACCCGACACGAGGTTCACTGAGGTAGTCGAGCTCGCGATACCTCCGGGGTATCTCGCCTGCAGTGCGTCGCAGTTCGCGAAGTTCTCACCAAGACCACCATTCGCAGTCGCAGCAGAGTTTGGCAGCGGCGTGGGGTTCAGGTCCTCGGAGCGGGTCTTGGTCTGGGCATCCATATCGCCAGATTCGATGCTTGCGAGAGCAGGTTCTGTCACGTCTGCGCCTGCTCCACACGATTGCACGGCGTTCGCGAGTACCAGCTTCTCAAGCTCGTCAATGGCCAGGCTCCACCGATACTTCACCCCTATCCAACGACTCACGTACTGACACGCAAATGCTGGGTCTGGGGGCATCCACGTCGCTGGGTCTTGATCGTTCTTTGATCTATTCGATCTGGCGCTCACGGCGACGAGTGAATACTCGTAGCCAAGGTCGTTAGCGTAGGCGCGCAGTGTCTTTGAGCTCCACCCGTACGCGCCTGAAATCCATGCCTCTTTCAGGGGAACCATGTGGTCTATGTCGAACGAAGCCGGGCTCGTGGTGGTGGCCGAATCGTAACTAGACGTCCAGCTTCCGCCGCTCAGTGTGCAGCGGCTGCCTGAGACAGTGACGGGGCTTGTGCTTTCGGCGAGCAGCACTTCTTTTCGGGTGTTGCAGCTGTCGCCATCGGCATCATTCCAGCTTCCAAAGTAATCACGGTTGTAGGTGGTGGCGTGCGTTTCGGGGGTAACCCTGAGCTGGCTCAACATCGTGGCTGCTGCCTGCGTTGAGTGGATGCGCGGCGGCTGCGACTCGAAACCCACAGCCGTCGCCCCCGAACTCATCGCAACCAATGAAACAGCGCACACCACCGCAACAGCGCCCAGCCGAATAACCCCCCTGATCATTTGGCTACCAGACCTTCGCGGCCTCGGCCATTTGCTCAGGTGTGCAGCTCGATACGCCTGCCATTCGCATATAGGTGCCAGCGACTGCGTACTTCGCAGTGGTTGAGCAGTCAGCCATGTACTCGAGAGGCCAGTATTCTGGGGGCCTGGTCCAAGAGGCGGGAGGCGCAGGCACAACTGCGAGCAGTGCCGCGTAGTTTCCGCCTCGGCTGGTGTAGTACCAGTACTGCTTCACGTGAGCTGCTTCATGAATGAGCACGTAGCGGCCGCCTCCAAAGTCGTAATTGGCAGGGGCTGCTGCTGTACCCATCAGGGTGATGAGCGGTGGGTTTGAGAACAGCGTGGTACCGCAGATATAGCCGGGTTCGCAAAGAGCGGGATCCCAATCAAGTGAGTATTCTGAGGCCACCAAATATTGGCCAAGAAATCCCTGAGCACTCCAACCGGTTGGAGCGGCTGGTGCCGGCGGAGCGGCGATGACGTTCGGCGTGGTCGAACCACTGGAAGGCTTCGATGTGCCACCACCACTGGCCCTGCGTGTCGCCGCGGCTGCCTTCGCCTTTTCAGCTGCAATGCGATCTTGCTCAGCCTGCCACGCGACGACAGCGTCTTCAACGGCTTTCATCGCCTTGTCGAGCGTGCCGACTGACGCGTGAATCTGCAGATACGCCGCCTCAGTCTCGTCACTGAGCTCATCGGCAATTGCGGCAGAGCGCGGTGGCCAGAAGAGGTTCGCGTTGAAGGCTGCCAAACCCCGTTTGTACTCGCGCGAAAGTTCATCAGCTACTCGTTCTGCCTCTCGAGCGGATGCCTCACTAGCGGAAATCTCTGCCGCAAGGGCATCGCGCGCAACACTATCGAGAGTCTTGCTCTCAGAAGATGCGAGCAGTGCATTCGCGGCCTCAATTTTATTTTTCGAGTCGCGCGAGTGGTTATACGCCATTGCGAAGGTGTCATTCGTATCTCTTGTCACCTCACGCATCTCAGAAACTGCTTCTGAGCGAGCCTTCTCGTAACTCTGATACCCCATGAAACCAATGGTCGAAGCGGCGGCGACGCTGGCAACAATGGTTACCGCGATCACGCTTCGAGGAGTCACAAAATGGTGCCACATAACAGCTTGATTTTACTGTTTTCGCTTGGGTTTGAGCTGTGGGTTTTCGCCTCGGCAAGCCTCGCCCAATTGGCGAAGGTGCCTCGTTTCGGGTAGAGTTTCAGAGTTCGCGCTAGCGAATGTTGCGCCCTTAGCTCAGCTGGATAGAGCGTCTGACTACGGATCAGAAGGCCAGGGGTTCGAATCCCTTAGGGCGCACCACATTTAGTCTTGAATTACTCTCTCAGTTCTTCACTTGCCTATTTCTGTTCGGGGCACATCCGAGTGTGCTTGAATCAGTAAATGTTCCGGTTAATCAGGCCACGTCTCATCGCTCTGCTCACATTCCTATTCATGCTGGTCATGAATGCGCTCGCAACAACGCTTCCGCTGAACGGCCAGTCAACGAATGAAATCTCAGATCGTTATGACACGCTCTTCGCGCCAATCGGTGTCACATTCGCAATCTGGGGCATCATCTATCTCGCGCTGGGCGTCTACACCGTCGTTCAGCTGGTGGCAGACAACCCACTCATTCGTGAGATCACCCCGTGGTTCATCGTCAGCAACCTGTTGAATGGCGTATGGATTGTTGCCTGGCATTACGAACTGTTGTGGCTTGCCGCGGTCATCATTGTTGCGTTGCTGTTGGTGCTGATCAAAATCAACATTCTCACCACGAAGCAGCGAACCGAGCTCGGCAGCTCTCTGACCATCCGCATGCCGTTTGCTCTCTACTTTGGATGGATCACGGTTGCGACTGTTGCGAACGTCTCAGCCCTGCTTGTGCAGGTAGGTCTTGGCGGGGGCTTTTGGTTTTCTCCGGAGGTGTGGACCATTGTGATTCTGATAGTCGCCGCACTCATCGGAATTGTGACCTCATGGGTAAACACCTCTCCCGCATACGTGGCCGTCTTTGTCTGGGCTTACTGGGGTATTCTTTCGCGACACCTGTCTTCGACTGGATGGGATCAGCAGTATCCCAGCATCATTCTGACCACGCAGATTCTTCTGGTGTTTCTCGCGCTCGCGACAGTCATCGCATTCGCCCGATGGTCACGAGCACCGAAGGTGCCACTCCCTATCAGGGGTTGGAATCCCTCAGGGCGCACCAGCACGCCAGAAACGTGAATCTGAATCGGTTTAGTTCCGCGTCAGATACGGGTCATTCATAAACCCGTCTATGAACTGGTCAATTTCAGCCTCTGACCACTGCAGTTCTCCATTGAGCAACGCACGGGCAGTTTCGGCAAAGGGCTTGGTTCCGCTCTGCTCAATCACTCGAAGGTGCTGAAGTGTTTCTTCGTTCACAGTTCAATTTTCGTCGTAATCGACAACTTTGCAAACGCGTGTTTGTCGACACTATCCAAACAGCTGGTAGCTGGTTGGGTTGTCTGGCAAGTACCAGTTGAATCCCTCTTCAGCGAATACCACAACCATGTTGGCAGCCACGGTGAACACGAACACCCAGATGATGACCCAGGTGAGCGTCCTCGCCCACTTCGCGACTGGCGCAACGGGCATGAATTCCTTGGCAAACATCAGCAGCAGACCGACGAACACCAGCACCACCACGAAGCTCACGAGCGCCCAGCTGTAGAGATGTAGCCCGAGTACCGCTCCACCGTATCCAGGATCACCTGGCATGATGTGCAGCAGAATCTGCCGAATCGACATGGATGCGCCAATGAGAGCACCGAGCACGGCGAAACCGAGACCGGTCATGAACTTTGCGCTGTCGAGCGAGCCGCGTAGAGCTTGAACGAGGATGTAGACCGCGCCAAGCGACGAGAGCATCATGCCCATCCGCTGAGTTATGCAGAGCGGGCAGGGAAATTCGCCGAGGCCGAACTGAAAATAGAACATCGCGCCAGAGAGCACTCCGATATATGCGACGAGAAAGGCAACAACCGCCCAGAATCCAAGTTTTTGTAGCATCAGAACTCCAGAGGTAGAACGCTGGTGACGTGGTGTAAGAACAGCAGAAGTGACGATATTGCGGCGACACCGAAACTGAGAACGGCGAGCCACCGCTTCTGACTGAAGATGATGATCAACACTGAGGCCAGGATGAGGCCGAAGATGATTGTGTCCATGCGCTAACTGTACGCGTAATTCAGTTCACGACAGGGTTAATTATGAGCGTTGTCGTAGGCTTTGCGGTTCGCTTCGATTTCTTCACGATTCTTTCCAACCCAGAGAGCGAGTTGCAAAACGGGTTCTCGAAGAGTCTTGCCCAAAGGCGTGATGTCGTATTCGAACGACGAGCGAGCTCCTGCGCGCACCTTGTGAGACACGAGTCCGTCGCGCTCAAGCTGACGCAGTGTGTGTGTGAGCATACGTCGTGAAATGCCAGGAATCACTTCGAGTAGCTCGGTGAACCGGCGGGGCTGCTTCATCAGCACCCAAAGGATGCGCTGACTCCACTTGTCACCGACGAGATTGAGAATCGAGAGCAGAGCGTCTTTGTCTTCGGGCTGCCAAAGCTGGCGAACCTCGTCGAATGAAACTTTTGCCATCAGTGCCCCAAATTAGTCCAGAAGTAATGAAAGTATACTTTAGTTACTTTTAGTAACTGGTAGTGTAGGCATCATGTCGCAGCAGTCAGTATCCACGCCCAAGCCCTCGGTCACCGAAGCCATCATGAGTAAACGGGAAATCTTGCTCGTGATGATTGGCCTGATGTCGGGCATGTTCCTCTCGGCCCTCGACCAAACAGTGGTGAGCACTTCGATGCGCACCATCGCAGACGATCTAGATGGAATGTCACTGCAAGCGTGGGTCACCACGGCCTACATGATTATGGCTACGATTTCGACGCCGCTCTATGGCAAATTGAGCGACATCTTTGGTCGCCGACCTTTGTTCATTATTGCTATCAGTATTTTTGTTGCCGGCTCGCTGCTTGCCGGTACCGCCGACTCAATGTACGCACTGGCTGCATACCGCGCGGTGCAGGGGCTCGGTGCCGGTGGTCTGATGGCACTCCCGCTGGCCATCATGGGTGACATGCTCGCGCCCCGCGAGCGTGCGAAGTATCAGGGATTTTTCCTGGCGGTGTTCGGAGTCTCAAGCGTGCTTGGGCCACTGATTGGCGGCTTGCTCTCTGGCGCCAACGAAATTCTCTTCATCACGGGATGGCGCTGGGTCTTTCTGATTAACGTTCCAATCGGCGTTGTCGCGCTCGCAATCGTATTCAAGTTTCTCCACCTGCCGAAAGTGCACCATCGTGTGCGTATTGACTGGTGGGGTGCGGCGACGGTTATTACCGCCACCGTTCCGCTGCTGCTTGTGGCAGAGCAGGGTCGCGATTGGGGTTGGGATTCAGCCGCGGCTATCACGTGCTACGCGATTGGTGTGCTCAGTGCTGTAGCGTTCGTGTTAATCGAACGCGCGATGGGCGACGACGCGCTCATCCCCATGAAGCTGTTCAAATCACCCGTTTTCTCGATGGCAACAGTACTTGGAGTCTTTGTTGGTTTTGGCATGTTCGGTGCGATGATGACCATTCCGCTATACCTGCAGCTCGTGCAGGGCGCGACTCCAACCGAGAGCGGATTCATGATGCTGCCGATGATTGGTGGTCTCATGATTGCCTCGATTGCGAGCGGACAACTGATTGCAAAAACTGGCCGCTATGCAGTCTTTCCTCGGCTGGGTACCTTCTTCATGGCTGGTGGCTTTCTCTTTCTGACGCAGCTCACCGTGGATAAGCCGTTCTGGTTCATCATGGTTGGAATGTTTTTACTCGGTCTCGGTCTCGGCCAGCTGATGCAGACTCTCACCGTGGCAAGCCAAAACTCAGTCGGCCCTCGAGATATTGGGGTGGCGACGAGCTCGTCAACGTTCTTCAGGTCGATGGGTGGAACCGTTGGAACCGCCGTGCTCTTCTCGGTGCTCTTCTCGCGCATACCCGACACCATTGCGGCGGCGTTCAAGAACCCTGACTACCTCGCAAATATGCAGCTTGCAATGAAGAATCCAGATGTCTTGGCAGATCCGAAGAATGCACAGATCCTTGAACTTTTGAAGGGTGCAAATCCAGCGGCCATCGGCGATGCACTCAACGGTGACACCTCGTTCTTGAGCGCGGCAGATCAAGCGCTCTCAATGCCCTTCTTGGTCGGCTTCGCTGACGCAACCACCACGGTGTACTGGGTGAGTTTCGGAGTGACCGCGACAGCATTCGTACTCAGCTGGTTCTTAAAGGCGACACCGCTTCGTCAGAAGTCTGCAATGGAAGAAGCCGCTGACGAGGATGCGCTTCTCATCGCCGAGCGCGCTGCGGACGCGATGGGTTCGATGGTTGAGCCGGGCACAGCTACAGGTCGGATTGCACTCGCTCAGGCTGAACAACGCGAAGAGGCACGCCTCGCTCACAAGCGCAAAGCAGAGCGAGCAAAAGCCGCGAAAGCAGCTAAAAAGATAAACAGCTAGAGTTCGTCAGCCAGTTCGGCGAGGCGCGCATCCACTAAATCGGTGATGAGCTGCTGATCAACCTGCCAGTCGGTCGGAACTCGAAACAGATTCGCGGTGGGCTCATACTGCGCAAGGCGCTCGGCATACATGTCCATGGCAATTTGGCTCCAGGGAGAGAGCGAGATGTGCTTCTTGGCCGCTGAAATGCCGAAGACGTATTTGCCGTCGATCTGAATCTGCGGCACATTCCATGCAATCTTTACCGTTGCATCAGGATGCCCCGCCAGCACGGCATCGACGACCGCCTGCACGGTCGTGGCTCGAGTCTCGTCGAGACTTGCGAGATAGTGTTCGAGTGTTTCAGCTTTGACCATGCGCACAGCCTAGTTCAGAGCTACTCTGCCTCACTAGCCGAGGGCGCTCTTAGCCGCACGAATCCCACTGCGAATCGCACCCTCGATGAGTCCGGTGAAATCGTCGTCACAGTACTCACCTGCCCAGTAGATCTGACCGATTGGTTCTTGCAAATCGCTTGGCGTGAGTTCGTGCTTGCCGGCGGCATGAGCCGTGTAGCCACCGAGGGTGAATGGGTCGACTGACCAAAGCGTGGCAATGGCTTCGGTGCCCTCATCGATTTCGAGGTCGGGGCGTGATGCTTTCACCTGTTCACCCCACGGCTCGGGTGATATAAACATTCCCGAGCGCTCAATAGCGTCGTACGACGCCATGAATCCGTTGAGCACTGCTGGGATTTCGCCGGATTCATCGGTTGCCGTCCATGTCCAATAGCGATCAGCGACTGACATTTTTGCTGACGTCTCGGCAGGTCGCTGTGCAAGGGGCAGGTGAAGTTTGGCTGCGTGTCCCTGAACGAGGCTTTGCTTCGCGAGCTC
>JALRLI010000036.1 GCA_023254555.1 Microbacteriaceae bacterium | reverse complement strand
TAGAGCCCTCGCTGCATTCCGCCGTTCGCCATCGGAGGCATGTTCGTGAGACCGATAAAGACTGCGCCAGCATTGCGCAACACCTCGATAGAGAACGCATCACGATTCGCCACCAGCTCGGCGAATGCTGGCGAACCAGCTGCCACGGTCATCCCCTTGACCATATAGCTGTCTTTTGCAGTGAACGGGATTCCCTCGAGTGACCCGCGTAGCGAACCAGAAGCACGGCGTGCATCAGACGCAGCGGCCTCCTCAAGCGCGCGCGGGTTCAGTTCGACGAGTGAATTCAGGTGGATGCCTGACTGGTCAAACTCAGCAATGCGATGCAGATAACTCTGAACCAGCTCAACACTCGTCACCTCGCCAGCGTCAAGAGCTGAGCGGAGTTGGGCAATACTCTTCTCGACAACCGGGTAATACTCGCTCATACGATTCACCTAGCTGACGGCCGGCTGGGCACTCGGTTGCTGCTGGGTGATGCAGTGGATGCCGCCACCCCGCGCAAAGATTGGCCTGGCGTCGATGGTCACTACCCGGCGACCGTAGGCTTTCTCGAGAATTTCGGCTGCTCGTGCGTCAGCCTCTGGTTCGCCGTAGCCGCAGGCGATCACGCCACCGTTCACGACGAGGTGATTGATGTAGCTGTAATCGGTAAAACCGTGTTCGTCGATAATCGTGTCGGGTGCCGGCACACGAATCACCTCAAGCGACCGACCGACCGCATCGGTCTCGCCGAGCAACTGCTTTTCGAGCTGTCGGCTCAGCGCGTAGTCGGGATGCTCGGGGTTGTCTTGCCAGTGCAACAGCACAGTTCCGGGCTTGGCAAAACAGGCGACGATATCGACATGGCCACTCGTGCCTGGGCTTTGATAGTCGCGGTACAGCCCGCGAGGGAGCCAGATTGCTTTGGTTGCGCCAATCGTGCGGGCCATCTCCCACTCGACCCGTTCTTTGGTGGCATACGGGTTGCGGTGATCATCGAGCTGCACGGTCTCGGTGAGGAGCACCGTTCCTTCACCGTCCACGTGGATTCCGCCGCCCTCATTGACTAGCGCAGACGGCACATGCTCGACGCCGGCAGCGTCAACCACGGTCTTCGCGATTTCACGGTCGTTCTCCCAGGTCGCCCAGGCGTTTGCGCCCCAACCGTTGAATGTCCAGTCAACACCGCCGACCTGACCGAGTTCGTTGAGCACGAACGTGGGGCCGATATCGCGCATCCAAAAATCATCGAGTGGCGCTTCAACGATGTCGATTCTCGGGTCCAGCCGCTTCTTAGCTTCGGCAAGCGCTGACGGGTCGACAACCATGGTGACCGGTTCGAATTCGATGATTGCGTTCGCAACTGCTGACCATGACGACCAGCATTGTTCTGCTTCGGCAGGATCGTCACCGAGGGTGTACCCCACTCGAGGGAAGGCCATCCAGATACGATCTTGGGGCGCCCACTCTGGCGGCATCTTCCAGGTCATCGAAAACTCCTTTGTCACCGCACCTGCTACTATTGAGCGAGTGCTCAATAGTGAGCGTAGCGAGGAGGCACAGGGCATGTCAACCACCAAAGCCGCCCGCACTCGTCTCACCCCCGCCGAACGCAGTACCCAAATTCAGGATGCCGCACTCGCCATCGCCCGCGAAGAAGGGCTCAGCGCCCTCACGCTCCGCGCTGTTGCCAGGCGAGCCGGGGTGGCCTCAGGGCTTATCACCCACTATGAACCGAGCATCGACGAGCTCGTGGCTCGCACATTCACTGCGATCACGGCCGCTGAGCTTACTGAGCTGAGAGCGTTGGTGCACGACCTCCCCTCCCCAACAGCAAGGCTGCGGGTGCTCATTCGGGCTCTCCTCGCTGAGGCTCGCGACGACGTCACGCTCGCCTGGGTCGAATCATCTGCCCTCGGTCGCCGAAACCCCGCGCTCGCAACCGCTGTGCGCGAACAGATGAACGAGTGGATGCACTTCATCTCAGAACTCGTGACTGCCGGCATTGCAGACCAGAGTTTCGCGAGCACTGAGCCGGTCGACACCGCCTGGCAACTCATTGGCATGATTGACGGGTTGAATGCGCAGGCTCTGCTGCGCCGAACGGACGCCGAACTCTTCGTCACACAGATGGCACGCGCCTCCGAGGCGATCCTCGGCGCGAAGCGTGGATCGCTGGGCTAACGTCCGCCCGCAAAACATCATCACCAGCGAGTTCGATGAGCCTCTTGCTCAATAACTGCATCGAGATCTGCGAGCCTGCGCATTCCCGCTAATGGCTGCGCCATTCGGTGATTGCCACGGATGCGAGGTTCAACTCTCGCCAAGAACGCCCAGTATCCCGCCGTGAATGGGCAGGCATTCTCTCCGACACGAACCTTCGGATTGAACGGGCATCCCCCACAAAAGTCAGACATTGTGTTGATGTAGGCGCCACCAGAACTGTACGGTTTCGTCGCGACGGTGCCTCCGTCTGCGTGCTGGCTCATGCCAATGACATTCGCCGGCATCACCCACGGCGTGCCGTCGACGAAGGCTGACGTGAACCAGTCGTTGAGTTCTTGTGGGTTGATGCCTCGCTGCAACGCCCAATTGCCGAGAATCATGAGTCGCTGAATATGGTGAGCGTAACCCGTCTCACCCACCGAGGTCAGCACCTGCCTCATGCAGTTCGATTCGATACCCTCGCCGTCGAGCTTCCACCACGATTCAGGTACGGGTTTGGATGCTGCGAGGTAGTTATTTGTCGATGCATAGTCTGGGCCGAGCATCCAGTACAAATGCCAGACCCAGTCGCGCCACCCGGCAAGCTGGCGAACAATCGCCTCGACGCTGCCAAGTGGTGCATCGCCTCGCTCATACGCGGCGACACATGCGGCGATGACCTCTCGCGGGTCGAGCAATCCGAGGTTCAGTGGCACACTCAAGCGCGAGTGCGCCATCACCGGGTCGCCGGTGAGGCTCGCATCTTCAAATGGGCCGAAATCCATCAGTCGCGTTTCGATGAAATCATCGAGCGCTGCGAGCGCTTCAGCTCTCGTGGCGGCAAACCGTCGTGGCCCATCGCGGCCGAAGAGTTGAATCTCGCCAGCTTCACTCCAGCGGGTGAGATCAGCGCGAACCTGGGCATCAATCTCGTCTTCGACCGGTCGCCAGGGCTGTGGCAGCCCGAGATTGGTTGCACCCTTCGGTGGCGGCTGACGATTGTCGTGGTCGTAGTTGAACTGGCCGCCGACCGGGTTCGGGCCCTCCATGAGCACTCCCGAGCGTTCTCGCCAGTGCCGGTAGTAGTTCTCGAGTTTCAGCGATTGGGGCTTCTTGCCCTGTGCCCACTCACTAAAAAATTCCTCTGAGCTGACGAACCCTCGGCTGGGCAACGTTTCGAGAGAGAGTGAATTCGCCAGCGAGCGAGCGCCCCACGACGTCGGGTTGATCAGCTGCACCCGTTCGCCAGATTGGATGATCGGCTTCAGTGCATCGCGATAGCTCGTCACCTGCACGAATCGTGCGCGATCGCCCAGCTCGGCTGCTCGATGTCGCAAGGCGCTGAGAATCAGGTGCGCTTTAGCCCAGTGGTAAGGCTTGCGTGCCAAAACTCCTTTGGCCTCGATGAGTAGAATTTCTCCACCATCATCGAAGTGCGGGCCAAGCTGATCGGCCATCAGCCATCGCAGTTTTGCCACTTGGTTCGACGCACCATTTTTGGTTTTAGCGAAGCGAGGCATGCCCTGAGACTAGCTCATCTGCGTTGGTAAGCGAGCCTGCCATGAATGGAGGCTTCGTAGATGACGAAAGCACACCAGTTAGCGAGGCTACCCACGGCTAGAATCTCGCGTCGAGCCACTGCCTCGCTTCGGCAATTGAGCTTTGTGGCAATGAGAAGTGGTCGTCGTTCGGATAGCTCGTGGAGCTGATCTCGCCGCCGAGAGCCTTGATCGCGCTGATGTACCCCTCTTGCCACGACAACGGACAGGGCCCGTCATACTGTGCATCAATCAGCACGTGCACTGGAGCGATTGGCTTCTTGAGCGCAGCAGAACCAGCTTTGAACGCCTCAAGCCAAACAGGCAGCTTCTCCTTGTTGACAGCCATCACCGGGCCCTGATGCTTGAACGCTCGGTCAAGGATGTCGCTCAAGTGGTGAACAGGTTGCGTGTTCCAGTTGTTTTCGAAGATCTGTTTGCCGACGGGCGTGTAAACGTCATCGAGCGACAGCGTGTCAGGGAAGGCTGTCGCCATCCCACCTAAAATCATGAACAGGTGACCGTCTGGCGGAATCTCACCGCCAGCGAGTGCTGATCCTAACCCTGGAAGGGTTGCCGCAATATAGGGCACACCAGGCGACATCGCCACGGCGCCAACGATTTCGAGGTCGCTGTAGTCTTCAGCATCCAATTCGACAGTTGCTGCTGCGGTGCCACCACCCTGCGACCAACCAATGACACCGAACCGGCTTCCAGCCCCGACGTTCATCTCACGCACGGCGTGCACAATGTTGACGGCGTCGCGGGCGTTCGTGCGGTTAACCGTGTACTGGTGTGTGCCAGGCGTACCAAGGCCTTGGTAGTCAGTGGCCACGACGATCCAGTCATCATCGATGAACTGTTGAAGGCCTGGGATCCCGTAATCGATTTGGGTTTGTGAACCCGACTCAAAATATGTGATGAGCTCACGCGCGGGGTCTGGCTGGGCTGATGGGCAGGCCGCATCTCCCAGACCTGTCGTGCCATGCGCCCACGACATCACCTTACGGTTCTCGCCAGCTGCTTTGGGAGCAATCACAAGACCGGTCGACTCGGTGGCACTTCCGTTCACATCGCGTGAGTGGTAGCGGATGCGGTAGGCCTGTGCATTCACGATTGACGTTGGGATGCTCTCGCTGCTGATGAGTAGTTCGCCCATGAGTCTCCTTTGACTATGTACCGCTTACCGGTAGTGCTTCACAGTTTAGGGAAATTCTGAAGTGGGATGCTGTGAGAAATACCGGTGAAACTTGGAGCCAGCACCACGCGCAGTAACGAGAAAGGGAGACACCCGACTGGGTGTCTCCCTCATCGGCTGCGGCGATTACGCCTGAAGCGCTGCCTGCAGGTCGATGGTGATTTTCACTTTTTCACCGACAAGAACTCCGCCAGTTTCGAGTGGTGCATTCCAGGTGAGGCCGAAGTCGTTGCGGTTGATCTCGGCTTCAGCGGTTGCTGCAGCCTTGTAGTTGCCGTAGGGATCGGTGGCGAATCCACCAAACTCGAAGTCGAAGTCGACGCTCTTGGTGACACCCTTGATAGTGAGGTTGCCGGTGACGATGTACTCACCCTCTGCAGCATCTTTCACCTTCACGCCGGTCGATTCGAACGAAATGGTTGGGTGCGTTTCTGCTTCGAAGAAGTCGTTCGTTCGCAGGTGGCCGTCACGGTTTTCTTCGTTCGTGTTGATTGATGCAACCTGTGCAACTGCACTCACCTTGGTATCGAGCGGGTTCTCACCCGTGACGAAGGTGGCTTCAAACTGATCAAAAGTGCCTTTGACCTTACTAATCATCAGGTGACGAACTGAGAATCCAACTGATGAGTGGGTTGGGTCAATTACCCAGGTTCCGGCTTTGTAGCCGGGAATAGCGTCTGCTGAAATAGTCATTTTGGTTCCTTGCCAATTGAGTGAACTCGCCAAACTGGGCGAGTTATGTTCAGCGTAATCGTTATTAGTTGAAAGTTCAAGTAAATGCTTGAAACTTAAAGTAATACCTCATGAGGGGCACTCCCCCCGCACAGCATCAAACAGTGATGCCTAGAACACTTTCGACAAGAAAGCCTTGGTGCGCTCGTGCTGAGGGTTGTCAAGAACCTGGCGAGGGTCGCCAGCTTCGACGACGACGCCGCCATCCATGAAGACCAGCGAGTCACCCACCTCTTTCGCGAAGCCCATTTCGTGAGTGACAACAACCATCGTCATTCCCGACTTGGCGAGAGCCTTCATCACATCGAGTACTTCACCAACCAGTTCAGGATCGAGCGCGGAAGTTGGCTCATCAAACAGCATGAGCTTGGGTTCCATCGCCAGCGCGCGAGCAATCGCAACGCGCTGCTGTTGACCGCCCGAAAGCTGGGCCGGATACGAGTTCAGCTTCGCACTCAACCCCACGCGATCGATGAGTTCTTTCGCTCGCTCAATAGCCTTCGCCTTGTTCTGCTTGCGAACCTTGATTGGCGCGTGCGTAACGTTCTCAAGCACCGTCATATGCGGAAACAGGTTGAAGCGTTGAAACACCATTCCGATGTCACGGCGCTGCGCGGCCGCCTCTTTTGGCTTGAGCTCATAGAGTTTCTCGCCCTTTTGGCGGTAGCCAACGATTTCGCCGTCAACATAGAGTCGGCCACCGTCGATTGACTCGAGGTGGTTGATGCAGCGCAAGAACGTTGATTTGCCCGAGCCTGACGGGCCGACCAAACACATCACCTCGCCGCGCTTGACTTCAATGTTGATGTCTTTCAAAACTGTGTTCTGGCCATAGCTCTTTACGACGCGCTCTGCTTTGACCATGAACTCTGATTTACCTGGCACGTCTACCAGTTCAGTGATGATCTTGTTCTCAGTCATCGCTCTCCTCCTGGTTTGCGGCCGCTTCGCGAATCTGCTTTCTGGTGAGTTTCATACCGGTAGCGCCGCGTGAGAAGCGCTTTTCAAGGTAGTACTGACCAACCATCAGAATCGAGGTGAAGAGCAAGTACCAAGCTGAAGCGACGAGCAGAAGAGGAATTGGTTTGAAGATTGGTGCAGCGATATCCCGCGAGCGCATATAGAGGTCGAGGCTGAATGGAACGGCCGCAACCAGTGAAGTCGTCTTCAACATTGAAATCACTTCGTTGCCCGTTGGCGGAATAATCACTCGCATCGCCTGAGGGAGCACCACCTGGGTCATCGATTGAGTCCACGACATACCGAGCGCCGTCGAGGCTTCTTCTTGTCCCTTGTCTACCGACATAATTCCGGCACGCACAATTTCAGCCATGTAGGCGGCTTCGTTCATACCCAGGCCAATGACCGCAATCCAGAACACAGGAACATCAGCGGTAGGAAACTCAAGTAGTGGTGGCGCAAAAGGCAGGCCTAAGAAAATGACCGGATACACAGTCGCAAGTAGGCCCCAGAATACGAGTTGAACATAGACCGGGGTACCCCTGAAGAACCAGAGGTAGAACCAAGCTACTGATTTGAAAATTGGATTCGGCGACAGCCTCATTACTGCCAGCAGAATTCCCAGAACTACAGCGAGCACCATCGAAAGAACGGTGAGCTCTAGTGTGACGAGCGCTGCTTCAGAAATGCGCTTGTCAAAAATGAATTTGCCGAACGTTGGCCAGTCATACACCGGCCGATTTATTGCAGCATCCACGACAAAAGCGGCTGCGTACGCAACGATGATTGCCGCGAAAATCCATCGGAATGGATGACGCAGCTTTATCGCTTTGATAGGTGGAATGTCGTTGGCCTCAGAGGCCGCCGAGCGTGTGCTCGACGACCCCTGCGACTCTTGTTGATTGGTCAACGGAGAAAACCTTACTTGGTCTTCTCAGCGTTGATTTCAGACTTCTCGATTGCGCCTGCTTCAACACCCCACTGAGTGAGAATGTCGATGTAGGTACCATCATCGATCAGCGACTGAACTGCGGCCTGGAGAGCGAGATCGAGCTTGCTATCAAGAGCCACTGGCATTGCGTAGAAGTAGGTTGCGTAGATATCTCCGAGCAGAGCAAGCTTGTCGCTGTTCTGTGCCACGGCGTACTGAACAACCGGTGAGTCAGCAACCATTGCATCGGCTTTACCAACCATCACTGCGTTGGTTGCTTCATCCTGAGTGTCAAAACCGAGGAGTGTGATTTCTGCTTTACCCGCATCGGTACACGCCTTCGACATACCTGGGACGTCTTCAAGGTACTGTGAGGTTCCGTTCTGAGCGGCAACCTTGAGGCCACAGAGGTTGTCTACGCTGAGTGATTCACCCTTGCGCGATGCGAACTGGCTACCAGCAATGTAGTAAGACACCATGTTCACGACCTTCTGACGCTCGAGCTTGTCAAAGAACGATGAAACACCGACGTTGTACTTGCCGCCCTCAATACCAGGGATGATGTTGTCAAACTTTGCGGCGTTGTACTCTGCCTTCACGCCGAGCTTGGCAGCAACCGCGTCAAAAAGCTCAACTTCCCATCCGACGATATTTCCAGCGTCATCTTTGTAATCATTCGGTGGGTAGGTTGGGTCGATACCAACTTTGATCACGCCAGCTTCTTTGATGTCTGCTGGCAGAAGCGCTGCAGCAGCCTCGTCTACAGCGACATTGCTTTCAGATTTCGTTGAATCTGCACCGGTTGAGTTGTCAACACAGCCAGTCAGCGCAAGCGCCGCGATACCTGCTGCGGCGATCGCTGCAAGAAGTTTCTTCTTCATTGAGTCTTACCTTTCATCTACAGGCAAGAAGTTGGGCTTCATTGCCTTGTCTGTAATCTACCGCCAATACGAACGGCTTGTGAACCGAAAAGGTTACAAACATATGAATTCAGAGGTTTGTTCACGAAAAACAACGAATTTCGGACTAAAAAACCTGTTTCCCGCCTACGTAAGTCGCTCTGGTGAGAACCTCGCCGACCTGCTCAGCTTCGCCTGCGAAAGGATCTCGATCAGTGATGACGATGTCCGCGCGCATCCCTGGCTCGAGGCGACCAGCCCCGGAGTCGTGTGTGGCCCAGGCTGAACCGCTGGTGTAGGCAGCCAGGGCGACCTCAAGTGGTAGAGCTTGATCTGCGATGAAGGGCTTCGGGTTGTAGTCACTGTCTTCGCGCCGAAGAGTTCGATTCACAGCAACGTGCAGAGCCTCCCAAGGGTTCGGAGTTGTGACGGGCCAGTCTGAGCCGGCGGCCAGTGGTGCGCCTGATTTCCAGAGCGAGGCGAATGGATACTGCCAGCCAGAGCGCTCGGGCCCCAACACCGGCAGGTTCAGCTCAAGCATCTGAGGCTCGTTCGTTGCCCAAAGCATCTGCATGTTCGCAATGACGTTGAGCTTGGCGAATCGAGCAATATCAGCAGGATGCACAATCTGCAGATGCGCAAGGTGGTGACGATTATCAGTCACTCCATTGCGATTCAGCGCGACCTCGATTGCGTCAAGTGAATCCCGTACTGCCCGGTCGCCGATGGCATGAATGTGCACCTGCCAGTTGTCTGCATCCAGTGCCGGAACCACTTCAAGCAGCTCGTCACGATCGACCATGGCAATCCCTCGATGATCGCCTGCGCACTGGCAAGCTTCGCTGATGTAGGGATCAAGCATCGCAGCGGTGTGGTTCTCAGGAACGCCATCCTGCATAATCTTGACGGTCGAGGCAATGAAGTTTTCACTCAGGTATTCGTCGCGCTGGCGTCGAAGCTCATCAATCTGAGCTAAACCGCGGTCGCGATGCCACCACAGTGCTGCCGTAACCCGCGCCTTAAGATCACCTCGTTGATCAGCCATGCGATACACCGAGCGAGTGTCTGAATGCCCACCGTATTCGCCAACAATTGCGTCTTGCCAAGCCGTAACCCCTACCGAGTGCAGATAGCGCTGGGCCGCCATCAACGCGGCGTAGCGCTCCTCGTCGGTGTCGCTCGGAATCAGGCGTTTCACGAGATTCATCGCACCCTCGTGCAGTGTGCCGCTCGGATTACCCTGCGCGTCCCGCTCAATGCGACCATCGTCTGGGTCGGGAGTGCTCGCCGTGATTCCGGCTCGCTCAAGCGCCTTCGAGTTCACCCACGCACTGTGATGATCGCGGTTTGGCAGATACACCGGCCGGTTGGGCTCGATCACATCAAGGTCAGCCGCGAGTGGCGTGCCCCCTGGAAAGGCAGCCATTTTCCATCCGCCGCCGAGAATCCACTCGACGTTGGGGTTCACGCGCGCGTAGTCGCGCACGACGTCAAGGTACGCGTCACGCGTCTCAGCGTGAACCAGGTCGCAGCGCAGCATGTCGAGCCCGCCCTCGATTGGGTGGATGTGCGCATCAATGAATCCGGGCATGATGAGCCCCCCGGCGGCATCTATCTTTTGCGTAGATGCTCCCGCCATCGCCTGCAGCTCTTCGCCGCCAACCGCGACAATCTTGCCGCCCCGAATCGCTACCGTATTGAGCTCGGGACGATATCTCTCGCCATCAAAAACGGCACCACCGAGAATTATGGCGTCTGCGTTCAACGTGATTGTTCCTTTCAACACGAGCACTCCCCTGGCCCGAACCGCTGGTTAGCACTTAGGCTGTCACCAGCGGAAAGCTTAAGGGGGCTCAATGCAGAGTATAGATTTCTCCAGCTGGAGTGCTGGCTGGACATCACTAGCCGCGGTCGTCGCCTTCGGGATTTTTCTTATCCTGAACTCAGTTCGAGTTGCCAAGGCTCGACAATCGA
>JALRLI010000035.1 GCA_023254555.1 Microbacteriaceae bacterium | reverse complement strand
CTCCCTCGAGAGACTCTGCAACGAGGTCGGCTTCAGCCTGTTCAAAGGTGCGGATGAACTCGCGGCCGATGATCTTGCGCTTGGTCTCTGGGTCGGTGACACCTGCCAGTGCCGATATAAACTGCTCACGAGCATCCACCGTCACCAATCGCACACCGGTAGCTTTGACGTAATCTTCTTCTACCTGCCGGCGCTCGTCTTGGCGCAGAAGGCCGTGGTCAACGAACACGCAGACGAGTTGGTCACCAACAGCTTTATGCACGAGCGCAGCGGCTACCGCAGAATCTACACCACCAGAGAGTCCGCAAATCACCTTCGAGTTTCCAACCTGTGCCTGAATGCGCGCGACCTGGTCGGCGATGACGTTACCCGAGTTCCAATCATTGGCAAGCCCTGCCGCCTTGTGCAAGAAGTTCTCGAGCAGATTTTGGCCGAACTCAGAATGCTTCACCTCTGGATGCCACTGCACTCCGTAGAAGCATCGCTCGGCGTCACCGAAGGCGGCGACCGGAGTCGAATCCGTCTTGGCGAGCACTGTGAAACCCTCTGGTGCACGAGTAACTGAATCACCGTGACTCATCCAGACGGTTTGGCTCTCTGGCTGGCCGGAGAGCACCGAACCGCCACCCGAGAGGATTGTCGCCTCGGTTGCGCCGTACTCGCGCAGACCCGAGTGTGAGACCTCGCCGCCCAGGGTCTTCGCCATCACTTGGAAACCGTAGCAAATGCCAAACATTGGCAGCCCAAGTTCGAAAATGGCAGGATCGAAACTCGGTGCGCCCTCTTCATAGACGCTCGAAGGCCCTCCCGAGAGCACAATGGCAGCAGGGTTCTTCTCGTTCACCTCTGCAGCAGTGATTGAGTGCGGAACAATCTCTGAATAGACACCCGCTTCACGCACCCTCCTCGCAATGAGCTGCGCGTACTGGGCGCCGAAGTCAACTACGAGTACAGGCCTGGGGCCGTTTTGCGACGTGCTAATTGGAAACCTCCGAGGGTGTACGTGTGTCTACAGAGTCGAGTTGCTCGTGCACCTGCTTGGCAATGCGCACTTCGAGGAAGAACGAGAGGAAGGGGACAACACCACCGGCAGCAAGCAACAAAAACTTGCTAAACGGCCAACGCATTGGGCTCCATAACAAGAAGTTGCTGAACAGGTAAATCACGTAGAACCAGCCGTGTGCAATCAGGATGCCGGTTGACAGGTTGAATCCCTGGGCATCCGTTTCACCAAACACCGATACCGGAACAAGCGTGATTGCGCCTTGCGGGGTAAACGCGTAAATCTCGTACCCAAAGGCGTACTTGACAATCATTTCGCCGACGAGGAGAAGCAGCATCACACCGGTGATCACCGAGGTCACTTTGTAGAAGGAAAGAGCCTTACGGATGCGCGGATAATCGGAAGCTTTCGGGGCAAGCGGCATGGTTCTATTCTATTGAGCTCTCGGCTTCAGCTTCCGCCTCGAGCTCTTTCTGCCACGCATCTTTAGCGAGTCGATACCAGAAGTAGAGAGCGAAGCCAGCGAAAACCACCCACTCAATCGCGTAAAACAGGTTTAACCAGTTGACGGTTTCGCGTGGCAGCGGAGGAACGGAATCAATCTTTTCAAGCCCCTGAGCGGGTTCGTGCGAGACAAGAAACCCACTGTAGGTTGCGGCCTCGACCGAGCTCCACATGTTCACCTGTTGAGCGACCGACATCGTATTCAACCGTTTCGGACTCTGGGAGGGTTTTGGAATCTCTGGCTCTTCAGCGGGCATATAACGCCCTTCGATGGCCTGCGAGGTCGGTTCAGCTTGATCATTGAGGCTCTGAGCGATTGCCTGCGCAGTCACGGCATCAGCACTCCATCCAACAGCTACTGCAAGGTTTGCTGCGGGCACACCGGAGGTCACCACATGCCCAACCACCCAATAGCCAAGCTCACCTCCGTTCATACGTTGGCCAACGACCAAGAAGTCATTCGGGGTCATCCTGCCCTCAACCACCACAACTCTGCCCGCCGCTGCATCGCCAACGGGTAAACCCGGCTCGGTGAGATCTTCAAGATGAACTGCGAGCTCAGAGTCTGCTTCTTTCTCTGCCTGCAGTTGAATTGCGCTCCCCAGCTGCCACTGCCCAAGCGCTGCGAATCCGGCCGCAACCGCAACCGCTAAGAAGAGCGCGGCAATCCATCGGGGCCTGCGCATCACCTGACCCAGGGTGAGATTGTTCACGGATTCACTCATGTCGTCTCAGTCTCCGAAGTTCACTTCGCCTCTGGCTGCAACGCTTGCAAACGAACAGCTTCAGCCGCCTCATCAGTCAACTCCAGCTGGCTAGCGCGCTCCGCAGCGACTCGTGCGAGGTAGTTGCGCACTTCAGCACGCTTGCGGGCTGGGCTCCAACCGAGTGGATGTGCAACAAGATCTGCCACCACCGGAGCGGCCGATACTCCCCGATCGGGCGCCTCAATGCTTATTCTCGTGCGCCTGATCAAGATATCTTCGAGGTGAACAGCACCCTCGTGCGTAGCCGCATATACTGCTTCAACAGCGAGGTACTGCTCTGCGCCTGGTAACGGTTCGGCCAGAGTTGGATTCTCTGAAATCATCTCGAGCAAATCATCAATGAGGGTTCCGTATCGGTTGAGCAGATGGGAAATCTGCTTCTGCGAGAGCCCTGATCGTTTGGCCATCGTCTTTGTTGCGTTGGCATAGGCAACGTACCCGTCAGCGCCCAGAACTGAAACTTTGTCGGTTACCGATTCAGAAATCTGGCCCGGCATACCAGCGACCGCAGCATCGATGGCATCTTTCGCCATCACCCGGTAGGTAGTCCATTTGCCGCCGGCGACGAGCGTCAAACCTGGCGCACCGGCGGCCACGATGTGTTCACGCGAAAGCTTCGAGGTTTCTTCCGACTCGCCGGAGAGGAGAGGGCGTAAGCCCGCGTAGACACCCGAGACGTCTTCACGAGTGAGCTCGGTCGCGAGAATTCGATTCACGTGCCCGAGAACGTAATCGATGTCGGTCGCAGTTGCCGCTGGGTGGGCCTTGTCTAGGTGCCAATCAGTATCTGTCGTGCCAATCAGCCAGTGCTCATCCCAGGGAATCACGAAGAGCACGCTCTTTTCGGTTCTCAGCAGTATTCCCATCGTGCCCTGAAATTTTTCACGCGGAATAACGAGATGGATGCCCTTGGATGCGCGGACGCTGAACTGTCGATCTCCGCCAACCATGGCCTGCGTTTCGCCCGTCCACACGCCCGTAGCGTTCACCACCTGCTTGGCCCTAATTTCGATATCTTTGCCACTCACCCTGTCATGGGCGCGAACGCCCACGACCCGCTCCCCCTCTTTCAGGAAGCCGGTTACGCTCACCTGATTCGCGGCGTGAGCGCCATATTCGACCGCAGTTCGCACGAGCATTGAAACGTAGCGTGAGTCGTCAACCTGAGCATCCCAGTAACTGAGCCCACCCCTGAAAAAGCCGCGCTTCAGACTAGGCATTGACATCTCGAGCTGACGACGAGTCAGGTGACGGTGGTGAGGGACTCCCGGAGGAGTGCTTCCGGTTCGTGCGAACAGGTCGTACATCAGCATTCCGATACCAACGTAGAGTCGCTCGAGGATCGGCAGCGTGAGCGGATACAAGAATCGCACGGGTTTCACCAGGTGCGGTGCGATGCATTGGAGGAGTAGCCCACGCTCGATAAGAGCTTCTCTGACCAGCCTGAAGTTGAGCTGTTCAAGATAGCGAATTCCGCCGTGCACAAGCTTCGACGATCTACTCGAGGTACCTGACGCCCAGTCAGCCGCCTCTATGACCCCGGTGGAAAGACCTCTGGTCGCCGCGTCAAGCGCGCAACCCACACCGACAATTCCGCCGCCGATGACGAGAACGTCTAGCTCGTGCTTCTGCAGCGCCGCGAGCGATGATTTGCGCTCTTCAACGCCGAGTTTGTTCGAATGAGTCACTTGATCGTGGCCGGGCATGTTAGCGAGCAGTGTGCACGAGTTCGATTCGCTGGAATTCTTTGAGATCGGAGTATCCAGTGGTAGCCATCGCGCGCCTGAGTGCACCCATCAGGTTGGCCGTTCCATCTGCAACGTCAGCTGGCCCGTTGATAACTTGAGCGAGTGGCGCGACGCTTCCGACATTTACCCGGTTACCGCGTGGCAGCTCATCGTGGTAGGCCTCTTGCCCCCAGTGCCAACCCTGCCCGGGCGCGTCTGTGGAGCGCGCTAGTGCAGCCCCAAGCATCGCGGCATCTGCGCCACATGCAATGGCCTTCACGAGATCTCCGGATGTACCCAATCCACCGTCAGCAATTACATGTACGTAGCGACCACCAGACTCGTCAAGATAATCACTGCGAGCGTCGGCAACATCAGCGATAGCCGAGGCCATCGGCGCACGAATACCCATCGTGGCGCGAGTGGTTGACGAGGCGCCGCCACCGAAACCAACCAATACACCCGCCGCTCCGGTGCGCATCAGGTGCAGCGCCCCTGTATACGTTGCAGCACCGCCTACGATTACGGGCACGTCAAGCTCGTAGATGAATTGCTTGAGGTTGAGCGGCTCTTTACCCTCTGCCGCAACGTGCTCTGCTGAAACGGTGTTTCCCCGAATCACAAAAATATCTACGCCAGCTTTGATTACGGTCTCGTAGAACTCGGCGGTGCGGTGCGGCGAGAGCGCGCCCGCGACGGTGACCCCAGCATCCCTAATTTCTGAGAGGCGCTGCTGAATAAGCTCTGCTTTGATGGGCTGGGCATAGAGTTCGCGCATCTTTCGCAGTGCCTGCGTGTTGTCGCTGATACCAGCGAGTTCACTGAGCAAAGGTTCTGGGTTTTCATACCGAGTCCAGAGGCCTTCGAGATTGAGCACACCGAGGCCGCCCATTTTTCCGATTGCGATTGCGGTTTCTGGCGAGACGACTGAATCCATCGGCGCAGCAAGGAGTGGAATCTGAAAGGTGTAGGCGTCGATACCCCACGTCGTGCTGACGACTTCGGGGTCGCGTGTTCGTCGGCTTGGCACAATGGCAATCTCGTCAAACGAATAGACGCGTCGTGCCCGCTTTGCGCGGCCAATCTGAATCTCCATGACTCCCTATTTCTTGTAATTCGGCGCTTCGACAATCATCTGCACATCGTGCGGATGCGACTCTTTCAAGCCCGCGGGTGTGATGCGCACAAACTTTCCGCGCTCTTTGAGCTCGGTGATGGTGCGTGCGCCGACATAGAACATCGACTGCCTGAGGCCACCCGTGAGTTGGAACGCCACTGAAGCGAGAGGACCCCGATATGGCACCTGACCCTCGATGCCCTCAGGGATAAGCTTTTCGTCGCTTGGCACATCTGCCTGAAAGTAGCGATCCTTCGAGTACGAGGTTCTTTCTCCTCGAGTCTGGAGCGCTCCCAATGAGCCCATTCCCCGGTATGCCTTAAACTGTTTTCCCTGGCTGAAAACCAGCTCGCCTGGGCTTTCATCGGTGCCGGCAAGCAGCGAGCCAATCATGACTGAGCTTGCGCCAGCAACCAGTGCTTTTGCGATATCGCCCGAGTACTGCAAACCGCCGTCAGCGATGATTGGAACGCCCGAAGGCGCGGCAGCTTTCGATGCTTCGTGCACAGCGGTTACCTGTGGAACACCCACACCGGCAATGATTCGAGTGGTACAGATTGACCCAGGACCAACACCAACCTTGATGGCGTCAGCGCCTGCATCAACGAGCGCTTTCGCTCCGGCGGAGGTCGCCACGTTGCCACCGATGATGTCAACGCCGGCAAATGCCTTATCAGACTTGAGCTTCTTGATGATGTCGAGCACGCCGCGGCTATCACCGTTCGCGGTGTCCACGACAAGCACGTCGATACCCGTTTCGAGAAGTGCACCGGCACGATCCCAGGCGTCACCAAAGAACCCGATTGCTGCGCCAACTCTCAGACGACCCTCGTCATCTTTGGTTGCGTGTGGGTACTTCTCTTCTTTGTCGAAGTCTTTCACTGTGATGAGCCCGGTGAGTTTTCCACCGTCATCGACAAGTGGCAACTTCTCAATGCGATGCTGTTTGAAGATTTGTGCGGCTTCTTCGCGGCTGATGCCGGCCTTGCCAGTTATCAGAGGCATCGGAGTCATCACATCAGAAACTCTCGTAGATGCCCGGTCTGCAGCATCCACAAAGCGCATATCACGGTTCGTGATGATGCCGAGCAGTGTGCCAGCTTCGTCGACAACCGGCAGCCCGCTCACACGATATTCACCACACACCGCATCAACTTCTTGAACGGTTGCGTCGAGTCGAGTGGTGACGGGATTCGTAATCATGCCGGCTTCACTGCGCTTCACCCGGTCAGCCATCTCTGCCTGATCGCTGATTGAAAGGTTTCGATGCAGGATGCCCAAACCACCGTTTCGCGCCATCGCAACGGCCATGCGAGTCTCGGTGACGGTGTCCATCGCAGCCGAAATGATGGGCATGTTAATGCGAATACGGCGGGTGAGCTGGGTTGAGGTGTCGGCTTCACTTGGAATGACGTCGGTGTGTGCCGGCAGAAGCAACACGTCGTCGTATGTCAAGCCGGTTAATGCGAAAGGATCTGGCTGATCCATGGGCACCTTCTTTTCAATTAGCTCAGGCTTTGGTAGCCGTTTGGGCGAACAGTGACCGCAGCTACAGCCGTTGGAGCTCCGTCTCACTATCGTACGCGATTTGATTGGTCGCTAGCTGATGCCTCCGGGTTTGACCAGTTTTCGCTGCGTGCGAGCTCGACTCGCCATATCGATGATGAGCAGTAGAACGCCTAGCCAGACAACGATGAAACCTACCCAGCGGGCAGCTGACATCGGCTCACCCATCACCAGATATCCGAAGAGGAACGAAAGTATCGGAGTCATGAACTGAATGAAGCCGATGTAGATGAGTGGGAGCCACTTTGCCCCGGCTGCAAAAAGGATGAGTGGCAGGATGCTCACGGGCGCGCTCGCCATCATCAAGAGGTTGGTGCTGAGACCCATGAAGACCGCCGGCGTTGTCGTTGCGACGAGCGTGAAAATGACGAGCTGCACCAGGGCGAATGGAAACATGGTCAGCGTTTCTACGCTCATCCCCACAGTTGGATCTACTGCCTCGACGGCCTTGCTCTTGACAAAACCGTACAGCCCGAATGAGAGCGCCAGAACGAGGGCAATCCACGGTAACTGCCCATAAGCAACTGTGAGCTCAATCACCGCGAGAAACGCAATCGAGACTGCCAGCCATTGAATCGGACGCATCCGCTCTTTCAAAAAAATGACTCCGAGCGCAATGGTGAAGAAGGGATTGATGAAGTAACCGAGGCTTGTCTCGATGATGTGGCCTGAGACTGCGCCGTAGACGAATGTCTGCCAGTTGAGTAGCAGCAGCAATCCAGACAGTGCGAGAAACCCAAATTGCCGCTTGTTCTTGAGTACCCCAACGAGCTGGCGCCAACGGCCAGTCGCAAGAACCAGCACTGTGGAGAACACAAACGACCAGATTGCACGCCAGGGCACGCTCTCGAGCGGGTTGACGGCGCTCAACAGAACGAAGAATGCCGGAAACATACCCCAAACGAGGTAAGCGCTGACCATATACAGAAAGCCAGAACGTTCGCGCACACTTGATGCTATCGAAACGCCTCTCTGACCTTTAAAAGCAGTGAGGGTTGGATGCACTCGGCATCCAACCCTCAGGAACTGTTTCGGCTACTTAGCCAACGATTGCAAGCACATCACGCGCTGAAAGAATCAGGTATTCCTCGCCTGCGTACTTGACCTCGGTGCCACCGTACTTTGAGTAGATGACACGATCGCCAAGGTTGATGTCAAGTGGTACGCGGTTGCCGTGATCGTCGATACGACCTGGACCAACTGCGACAACTTCGCCCTCTTGTGGCTTCTCTTTTGCACTGTCAGGGATAACGAGACCCGAAGCAGTGGTCTGCTCAGCCTCAACCTGGCGAATAACAATGCGATCTTCGAGCGGCTTAATTGCGACCGACACGTGTGACCTCTTTCAAATTAGACAAGACATTCAATTAGCAATCTCCTATCGAGAGTGCTAATTAGAGTTTAGGTGTGCACGAACACTCTTGCAAGGCGGAACGTGCCTTTTTCGCTGAGATTTAGCTGAAAGTTAGCGCGGAATCTGAAACAATAGCCTCAGGAAGCGCCCGTTCCAAGGGGGAATAGGCTCGCCGAAAGGAAAATCATGTCAACGCCCGAAAACCAGACTCCGGCTCAGCCAGTAGTAACTCAGGCTGCACCAACCAATACTCTGGCTATCATCACCATTATCGCGGCATTCGTACTCCCAATCGCGGGTATCATCACCGGTCACATTGCGCTCAAGCAGCTCAAAACCTCCGGTGAAAGCGGTCACGCACTCGCAAAGTGGGGTCTCATCCTCTCCTACATCTTCGTTGGCCTCGCAGTAATCGGTTTCATCATCTGGATGATCGCTTTTGCTGCTCTGATGGCAGTTGGCGGAGCGTCATACACCTACTAAATCGACACTCGGTTTCGGGAGGAGCTTCGGCTCCTCCCTTTTTTATGTGTCGCAGACAACTCATAGCCTTCGGTGACAGAATTACCTCAGTCAACTCGGCAATCAGAAAAAGAGGAAAAGATGACCAAGAGCGAAATCAAAAAAACCAAAGTGGAAACGATCGACAGTGCGGCTGGGGATACCACTGCGGCTACTCCCCCCGCTGCCGCTGCTCCAGGCACTCCCGCCGCTCCTGCTAAGCCTGCACCCAAAGCAACCGGGCACACGAATCCACTCGCCATTGCCTCGTTCGTACTCTCGCTCTCGGGCCTGAGCATTTTGGGCCAGATCGCCGGAATCATCACTGGTCACATGGCTCTCAAGCAGATCAAAGCGACCGGCGATCCTGGTCACGGCCTCGCTAAGTGGGGCTTGATCATTTCTTATGTGGTTGTCGGTCTCGCGGTTCTCGGCCTCGTCTTCTTCATTGCACTCTGGGCAATCATGCTGGTAACCCTCGGTGCAACCTTCAGCCAGTTCAGCGATATGGGTGACTTTTCTCAGTACGGAATGATGGATTACGAGTCGTTCTAACCCAACGACCAGATCGTGACTGAATCGGCCAGCGAAGAGAGCTGGCAATTTCTGAGTGGCGAGGTGGGTCAAACTCATCTCGCCACGTTGCGTGCGCGCCCGCTCGAAGAATTGCGTGGCGTACGAGTGGTCTCCGAGCTCAGAGCGAGCGGACTCGAGAGCAATCAGGTTTCAGCACTCCTCGCACAAGCGCTGCTCCAAAAAAAAGCAATGACGAAATTTGGTGCGGATGCCGAACGAATGCTGTTTACTCAGTCCGGTCTCGAGCAGGCCACTCGAGCCATCGTCGCGAAGTCGCATGCCACCCGTTTCGTGAATCAGGGTATGCATTCAGTGGCGGATCTTGGCTGCGGAATCGGAGCCGAGTCCCGAGCGCTCGCCGCCGCAGGTCTCGACGTCACCGCAGTTGACCTCGACCCGCAAACCGCTGTTGTCGCCGCGTTCAACCTCAGTAGCTATCCACAAGCCACGATCGAGATTGCTGACGCTGAAGCGTTCGATGCGACCAGAACCCAAGCACTCTTTTTCGACCCGGCAAGGCGAACTTCCGGCCTCAAAAACACCAAACGCCTCACCGATACCGCCGAGTACTCACCCAGTCTGAACTTCGTCTTCGAAATGGCCAAGCAAAAACCAACCGCTCTCAAACTCGGCCCAGGTTTTGATCATGAATTGATTCCGAGTGAGGCTGAAGCGCAATACACCTCTGTTGATGGAGAGGCCGTCGAAACCCTGCTCTGGTTCGGCGCACTCACCGACGCACCCGGTGCTCGCCGCGCCACAGTGTTTCGAGGCAGTGCAGAACACACTCTCTCTGAACAGGGTTCACCCGTCGACGAGCCAATGAGAGCGCTTGGCGAGTATATTCACGAGCCCGACCCTGCAATAATTCGAGCCAGACTGATTGGTTCACTCGCCCGAACCCTCAGTGCCGGGATGCTCAACGAAAAGATTGCCTACCTCACAAGCGATCACGAGTCGGAAACTCCCTTCGCTCGAACATTTCGTGTTCGTGAGGTGCTGCCCGCGAGTGAAGACCGCCTCAAGAAGGCATTGCGTGAGCGAAAAATCGGAACGCTAGAAATAAAGAAGCGAGGGATGGATCTTGACCCGGCGCAGTTGCGTAAGCGACTTCAACTGCGCGGCGAGCACTCCGCGACCCTCATCTTGACGCGCATCGGGCAAGAACGCTGTGCGATTCTTACTGACCGGGTCTGAAAAAAAGCGCTACACCTGAATTTGGGTGACCGGCAGGGAAGAATCGGCACCAAAACTCAAATGTGACGCTGGCCGACCGGCAGAAACCAGTTCAGAACCTAGAGCTGCGATCATGGCGCCGTTGTCTGTACACAAATCCAATTCGGGGTAATGCACCCTAACCCCACGGGTTGCACAGGCGGTATTCAGTGTCTCGCGCAAGGCGCGATTCGCACCCACCCCACCGGCGACCACCAAACGATTTGCACCGGCGGCTTTGA
>JALRLI010000034.1 GCA_023254555.1 Microbacteriaceae bacterium | reverse complement strand
GGAGCCTGCACCACCTCGCGCTCGATCTTCACATCTGGGTAGCGCTCGGCCAAGCCGGCGGTAGCGATTGCAAGCGCCTCCTCAGCAGCGTCGTGTTGAGCACTGAGGAGCTCTTCGCTCCAGAGCTGCTCCAGTCCTGGTGTAATTGGTGGCATCCACGCGTACACGGTGCGCAAAGGGAGTGCACGTCGAGAGGCTTCCTCGGCCGCGAAATGCAGAGCGTTCTCGCTCCCGCGAGAACCGTCAATGCCGACAAGCACGTACCTTGGGTGAGAAATGATGTGCTCAGGAACAACGATGACAGGGGCGGCTGAAACCGCCGCAATCTTCACGCTACGAGAGCCAAAGAACGCTCCGCCAACCTTGCTCCCGGTGTGATCGCCAAGTACTACGAGGTCAGCATCCTTGGCTAGCTTTTCGAATTCTGCAACCGGATGCCCAACTATAGCGAGGCCCTCGATATTGCCGTCAAAGCCCGATGTTCGCGCTAAGTCGATTCCCCACTTCAGGATGCGGTCACTGACCGCCTGCGACTCAGAAGCGAAGGCCGATCGGTCAGACAGGAACGAATCGTCGGCAACCTGCAGCAACGTCACGTCAGCGCTGTGATGCTTGGCGTAGTCAAGCCCCCAGCTCAGTGCAGCTGCACTCGCGGCTGATCCATCCACACCAATGAGTACACGTTGTGCCATGAGTTCTCTATTCAGTGAGCGCTGGAAAGAGGTCGGGATGCGTACCAGCGATGTCCTCGAGAATGCGAACGACCTGGCAGCTGTAGCCGAATTCGTTGTCGTACCAAACGTAGAGAACGAGTGACTTGTCTTCAGCGATGGTGGCCAGCCCATCAACAACGCCAGCACGGTTTGAGCCAACGAAATCAGTTGAAACCACTTCTGGCGACTCGATGTAATCGATTTGTTTGCGCAGTGGCGAAGTCAGCGAAATCTGGCGCAGGAAGGAGTTCACCTCGTCGCGATTGACGGGCTTGTCGAGCTGCAGGTTCAGAATCGCCAATGACACATCGGGGGTGGGAACACGGATTGCGTTTCCGCTGAGCTTTCCCGCCAACTCAGGTAGCGCCTTTGCGACAGCCTTTGCCGCGCCTGTTTCTGTAATCACCATGTTCAGGGCAGCACTACGACCACGACGATCGCCTTTATGGAAGTTGTCAATCAGGTTCTGATCGTTTGTGTACGAGTGCACCGTCTCGACGTGCCCGTGCTTGATGCCGTAGCGATCATTGAGAACTTTGAGAACTGGAGTGATTGCGTTCGTCGTGCACGAGGCGGCACTCAAGATCTTGTCGCTGGCCGCAATCATCGAATTGTTGATACCGTGAACGATATTTTTGATGTCGCCCTTGCCGGGCGCGGTGAGGAGTACCCGCGCGACGCCTTTGCTCTTGAGATGCTGTGAGAGGCCCTCCTCATCGCGCCAGCGACCAGTGTTATCTACGACAATTGCATCGGAAATGCCATAGGCGGTGTAGTCAATGTCGGCAGGGTCGTTCGCGTAAATCACCTGGATTCGAACACCGTTCGCGACAATGACGTTCTCTTCTGCCAAGACGTTGATGGTGCCCTTGAATGCTCCATGCACAGAATCACGGCGTAGCAGGCTTGCCCGTTTTTCGAGATCGTTTTCAGCGCCCTTGCGCACGACGATTGCTCGCAGGCGCAAACCGTTTCCGCTGCCAGCGTGCTCAATCATGATGCGTGCGAGCAAGCGGCCGATGCGCCCGAACCCGTACAGTACGACGTCGGCGCCCGGCCCAGCCATTTTTGCGCCGTCAAGCACGCCTGCCAATGTCTCTTTCACGAATGCAGTGATGTCTGTGGCGCCTGATTCAGAAAACTGTGAAGCGATTGCCCCCAGGTCGAGTGATGCAGCGCCGGGATTGAGTGCCGCTATCGCGTTGACCAGTGCGTATGTGGTTTCAACGTCAAGTTCGGAATCATCAATCTTGCGGGCGAAACGGTGAGCTTTCAGAATGTCAATCGCGGACTGGTTTATCAGGGTGCGACCGTGGATAGAGGTGACAACATCGTTGTCACGGTAAAGCTTGCCGATGACGGGAATCATCTGCTCGGCAAGCTCTTCACGAGCCTTCCAGTTCTCAAGTTGCTCTGAAGAACGCTGGTCCATCGTGACCCTTTCGTGAATGCGGCTCGGTTTCACTACATTATTCCACGCTCAACCGCATTCTCAGTCAGCCAAGATGCGGGCATCCGATATTCTCGAACCATGACCGCTCCAGGTATCTCTCTGAACGACCTCACCACGGCGATGCAGTCACTCTGGCCCACGCACAATGCAGCCGACTGGGACAAAGTTGGCCTCGTTCTCGGCGCTGGCGACATGCAGATCAGCCGTGTCTTGTTCGTGGTGGATGTTACCCCGGCCACGGTCGCTGAAGCGATTGAAATGAACTGTCAGGCAATTGTCGCGCATCACCCATTGCTGCTTCGCGGTGTGCATGACCTTGCCGAAAGCACAGCGAAAGGCGCACACGTCGCAGAACTCATTCGGGCCGGAATCGTGCTCTACTCAGCACACACGAATGCGGATGTTGCGCAGGATGGTGTCGCCGCCGTGTTCGCCGAAAAAATTGGCCTCCTCGGGTGCGAACCGATTGAGCCCAGCTTGGGAGACTCGAGTCTCGGCATTGGACGCGTCGGTGATTTAGCGTCACCAGTCACGCTCGGTGACATGGCTAATCGAGTTGCCTCGGTGTTGCCCGAAACTGTCACGGGTGTTCGGGTGGCCGGTGAGAGTTCGCAACCGGTCACTCGCGTAGCGGTCTGCCCGGGAGCCGGAGATAGCGTCCTCAACAATGAACGAGTCATTTCTGCGGACGTTTACATCACGGCAGACCTCAGACATCATCCGGTTCGTGATGCCATCGACGAAGCTGCAGCTTCTGGCAGAACGTTCGCAGTCATCGAAGTGTCACACTGGGCAGGTGAATCACTCTGGCTCGAGTCAGCAGCGCACGCACTCGCTACGAAGCTTCCTGGATTGAACTGTCTCGTCAGCTCGATCAACACAGATCCATGGCTGTTCTCGGCGGGCAGCAATCCATCACTCAATCAACAACCAAATTCAGGAGCGAAGCAGTTATGAAGGCCGCACCAGAACAGCAAAAGAAGCTTCTCGAAGTCCAAGATTTTGACACTGCCCTCGCCCGCTTGACCCGGCGTGAGCAGCAGCTTCCTCAAATCGAGCAGCTCTCGAATGTACAGACAGAATACGCTTCGCGGCGCGAGCACGTCATGAGCGCACAGCACGCCTTAGAAGACGCGCAGCTCGAAATGAAGCGACTCGAAGATGACCTTGCCGTCGTAAAGCAGCGGTTCCACCGAGATGAAGAAAAGCTGAATCAGAGCACCTCTGGAAAAGAAGCGGAGGCTCTTGAACATGAGCTTCAGACGCTGAACGCTCGCTCTGCGCAGCTCGAAGAGCAAGAATTTGAGCTTGTGCAGGCTATCGAAGAGAAACAGGCTGCACTTGATGAGCAGCTCGGCGAGCTGGACGCACTCGAGGGCCGCAGGAAAGCACTCACTGAGGAACTCGATAGAGAGCGTGAAGATATTGCGCAGTCGCGGTCAGCTCTCGAGCTAAAGCGAGAGCGACTCTGTGCGCTCCTCGCGCCGGAATTAATCGAGCTCTATGAGGCAACGCGGCAACGCTACGGAATCGGTGCCGCCCTGCTGAGAGGCAAGGTATCTGAAGGTAGCAACATGGCCCTAACCGATTCCGATCTCGCAGCACTCCGCGAGACAGCGCCGGATGAAGTGGTCTTTTGCCGAGATTCTGGCTGTATTTTGGTGCGCACCGAAGAGTCAGCGCTGTGAGAGATTTCTTGATTCAGGCTGACGGCGGATCGCGAGGAAATCCGGGAATCGCAGGATCTGGCGCCGTTGTCACTGATGGCGCAACGGGTGAGGTGCTCGCAGAAGTAGCCGTCTTCGTGGGAACCGCAACTAACAACGTTGCCGAATACCATGGGCTGATTGCGGGGCTGCGCAAAGCGTATGAGCTTGATGAGGGCGCGCGCATCCACGTGCAAATGGACTCCAAACTCGTAATCGAGCAAATGGCTGGAAACTGGAAAATCAAGCACCCAGACATGCAAGTTCTCGCCAGGCAAGCGTTCGAGGTTATCGGTGCCAATCCGGTGACTTTTGAGTGGATTCCCCGAGAGAAAAATGCTTTAGCTGATGCGCTTGCGAACAAGGCGATGGATGCTAAGCAGAGCTTCGAGGTGTAAATTTGTCTCGAATGGGTCGGTGAGGTGATCGCGACGTCACTTGGCGTCGAGGAACGTCCGGGCTCCAAAGGGCAAAATGGTGGGTAACACCCACCCGGGGTAACCCGCGAGAAAGTGCAACAGAGAGTAGACCGCCACTTCGGTGGTAAGGCTGAAACGGTGGTGTAAGAGACCACCAGCAATCGTGGTGACACGGTTGGCTAGGTAAACCTCATTTGGAGCAAGGTCAGGCAGAAAGCGTTGAGGCGGCCCGCTTAGCTTTCGGGTAGACCGCTGGAGGGTATCGGCAACGATACTCCGAGAGAGATGATCACCACGCGCAAGCGAACAGAACCCGGCGTATGATCCGGCCCATTCACCTCTTCGGTCACTATGCAGATGCTTTATCGAATAGGCTTTATGTATGTCTGACAACGGCGAACTCAAGTACTGGTACAACACTCATACCGGCGAGGTAGAAGAGGGGCAGCAGTCGCTTGCCATCTATCGAATTGGCCCTTTTGCTACGGCTGAAGAAGCCGCTCGCGCGCCAGAAATTGTTAAAGAAAAGGGCGAGCACTGGGCTAAAGAAGAAGAACGCGAAGACTGGTAAGTCTTTGACTGTTCGAGAAGGGCACGAGCGTGAATAAGCAGCGAGATTTCGTTCTAAGAACCATCGAAGAGCGCGGCGTTAAGTTCGTGCGCCTCTGGTTCACAGATGTCGTTGGCACACTCAAATCCGTAGCTCTCGCACCCGCGGAAGTAGAGGGTGCGTTTACAGAGGGCATTGGCTTTGATGGATCTGCGATCGAGGGATTCACTCGAACGTCTGAGTCTGATTTACTGGCGTTCCCTGACCCGTCAACATTTCAAATTCTTCCTTGGCGCGGAAACATCGACCCGACCGCACGCATGTTCTGTGACATCACCACCCCGAATGGTGAGCCGGCGGTGTCAGACCCGCGTAACGTGCTTAAAAGATCGCTGGCCAAAGCCGCAGACATGGGATTCACGTTTTACACGCATCCCGAAATCGAGTTTTATCTCCTCAAGTCAGCTGATACGGAAAACGGCGGCCCCGTGCCTGTTGACCGCGCTGGATACTTTGACAACGTTGCTGGTGGAACCGCACACGATTTCAGACGCCAGAGCGTGAGAACGCTTGAGGATTTGGGCATATCGGTGGAGTTCAGCCACCACGAAGCTGGCCACGGTCAAAACGAGATCGATTTGCGATATGCAGATGCCTTGACCACCGCCGACAACATCATGACCTTCAGAACCGTCGTCAAGGAGGTAGCGATTAGTCAGGGAGTGCACGCTACCTTCATGCCAAAGCCCTTCTCGGACCAGCCGGGCTCAGGGATGCACACTCACCTGTCGCTCTTTGAGGGTGACACGAATGCGTTCTACGACCCCGCAGCCAGGCATCAGCTCTCGAAGACAGGTCGTGCGTTCGTTGCTGGCCTGCTTAAGCACGCACCAGAGATCACCGCGGTTACAAATCAGTATGTGAATTCATACAAGCGGCTCTGGGGCGGAGGTGAAGCGCCATCCTTTGTCTGCTGGGGCCATAACAATCGTTCCGCCCTGGTACGTGTTCCCATGTTCAAGCCGAATAAGGGCCAGAGCGCTCGCGTGGAGTTCAGAGGGATGGATAGTGCAGCTAACCCATACCTAGCGTTCTCAGTGCTCCTCGCCGCTGGTTTGAAGGGCATCGAAAACGATTATGAGTTGCCAGCAGAAGCCGAAGACAACGTGTGGGAGTTGACCGATCACGAGCGTCGCGCTCTCGGGTACGATCCGTTGCCTACGAGTCTTGATCATGCGCTGGCAGTGATGCAGCGCTCTGAATTGGTTGCCGAAACCCTCGGCGAAGAAGTGTTCGCGTACTCGATCCGGAACAAGAGCGACGAGGTGCGTCGCTATCGTCAGCAAGTGACACCATTCGAGCTGAACTCTCTGCTGAGCGTTCTCTAGCGCGAGTTCAATGCAGCGCTCGAATCCGCTCTCACAGCTGGCGAAAGCAGGTTTCAGTGACCTGAGCACAGCATCAGCACGGATTGATGAGCTCGAGATTATCTCAAGCGTTTCACGCGATGAACTGATTTCGTGTTTGGCGCGGGCAGCCGACCCAGATCGTGCACTGGGGCACTTACTCGATATCGCTAGGGATAATTCAGGCGTGCTGACAGCCGCGAATTTCCGTTCACGCGAGTCTCTGCGCAATACGCTCGCAAAGGTACTGGGTGCTTCGAATGGACTCGCAGAATTTCTCAAGCGCGAACCAGAGTGTGTGGAAACGCTCTCCTCTCAAGAGGTTCGACCACTGCGAGATTCCGATGCGTATAGCACGCTGTTGCTCGCCAGCGTTGGCGCTAACCCTGTCGATTATCAACCAGTTGCAACTGCTGAGGGCGAGGACGCATGGGTGCTCATGCGTCGACAATATCGCCGACTCCTGCTTGAGATTTGCAGATATGACTTGCTTGCAGAATCTGCAACTGAAGTCTTTCCTGAAGTGGCGCGTGCGCTCTCAGACCTGGCGGGAGCCACACTCGAAGCAGGTTTGGCAATCGGTCGCAGAACCGTGACTCTCGATTCTGGAGTCGGTAAAAAATTCACGGCTGAGCAGGTATCCCTTACCAAACTCGCAGTAATCGCCATGGGTAAATGCGGTGCACGTGAGCTCAACTATGTTTCAGATGTGGACGTCATTTTCGTTGCGGAAACTGCCGATGAGAACATGCTCAGTCCAGATGACGCGATTGCGTGTGCGTCTCGAATCGCGACAGAGATGATGCGTGCTATTCACGATCCAGCCAGTGAGCCAGCACTTTGGCAGGTCGATCCGAACCTACGCCCCGAGGGCAAACAAGGCCCTCTGGTTCGCACACTCGCATCGCATCTCGCGTACTACGACCGGTGGGCAAAGAGCTGGGAGTTTCAGGCTCTCTTGAAGGCGCGTGCGATTGCGGGTGATCGTGAACTCGGTGAATCCTACGTTTCTTCGACACGACCGCTCGTCTGGACGAGCGCGTCACGCACGAACTTTGTTGATTCTGCTCGCAGCATGCGTGAACGGGTCATGCAAAACATACCGACGGATGAAGTTGAATTTCAGATTAAGCTTGGTCCTGGCGGGCTTCGAGACGTCGAGTTCACGGTCCAACTTCTTCAGCTCGTGCACGGCCAACAGACCGAAGCAATCCGTTCGGCAGCCACCCTCACCGCAATCGATGAACTCTCTGCAGGGGGATTCATCGCGCGCGCGGACGCGGCTGAATTGTCAGAAGCATATCGTCGACTGCGCGTCATCGAACATCGCTTGCAGCTGCGCGATTTGCGCCGTACGGCCTTGGTACCCAATAACCCTGAAGACCTGCGCTGGCTCTCGCGCGCAAGCGCAATCGGAACCAATGCTGAAGAGTTCATTCACATCTGGGAAGATACAAAAGAACGGGTCAGACAACTGCACCTGAAGATCTTCTATGCACCGCTCCTTCTCGCAGCTGCCGCCATCGGCGAATCCGGCACCACACTCACGGGTGAGCAAGCGTCAGATCGATTGCGCGCCATCGGGTTCAAGGATGCAACCGGAGCGCTGTCACACATCGCTGCGCTGTCAAAGGGAATGTCTCGACGGGCAACCATCCAGCGAAATCTTCTCCCAATTATTCTTGCGTGGCTCAGTGAGGGGGCCGATCCCGACTACGGGCTCCTGTCATTTAGGCGCGTCAGTGACAGCCTGGCCGATACGCCCTGGTATCTCCGCTTGTTGCGTGATGGTTCTGGAGCCGCGTTGCGACTTACCCAACTTCTTTCAGGATCAAAATTCGTCGGAGAATTGCTCGAGTCAATCCCCGAAGCAGTGTCTTGGCTCGAGGGCGACGAAGACCTCACGATCTTAAGTGAACAAGAACTCACTGACGAGTTGGTAGCACTAGCGAAACGGCACGCACCGATTCGCACCGCTATGCCTCACCTTCTCCAAGTGAGACGACGTGAGGTGCTGAGGTTGGCAATGGGGTCTCTCACCGACGTACTTACAATCGCCCAGGTGTCAGTTGGTCTCTCGAATCTGTACCGGGCGTTGCTTGGTGTTGTACTCGAGACGGTTCGCGGTGAACTCGACGACGAGGATTATCCGGGTGCACGGGGTGCAACCGAGTTTGCCATTGTCGAGCTGGGCCGATTCGGCGGGGGAGAGCTCTCACTCTCCTCCGACTTGGATCTCATGTACGTGTATCGTGACACCGGTGCAGGACAAGAGAATGCAAGCAAATTCTCGGAAAAAATCGCCTCGGAGTTGTCTTCCCTTTTCGCAGACCCGAAGCTTCCACTCGAAATAGATCTCGGGCTCAGGCCAGAGGGACGATCGGGACCGCGCGTACGCAGCCTCGACTCCTACCGGGCTTACTACGAGAGATGGTCACTCACCTGGGAAGCTCAGGCTCTACTCCGAGCCCGGTGCGCAATAGGTGACGCAAAGCTCTGCGCTGAATTCACCGAACTGGCTGACGAAATTCGTTATCCGGCTCAACTCACCGACGATCAAATTCGTGAAATTCGCAGGTTGAAGGCGCGAGTAGAGGCGGAGCGCCTTCCGCAGGGCGCTGATCCAACACGTCATCTGAAGCTAGGGAAGGGTTCAATCAGTGATGTCGAGTGGCTCGTGCAGCTACTCCAACTCAAGCACGCAGCCGAGCATCCCTCTTTACGCGTGCAATCGAGCATGCAGGCACTTGAATCGGCAGCAGCGTTAGATTTGATTGACCGCGGAGACGAGCTGATGCTTCGCGAGGCGTGGATGCTCGCCTCGAGCATTCGCACGGCTTACTTGCTCTGGGCGAATCGTTCGTCTGACATCCTGCCTACAGACAGGAATGACCTTGAGGGCTTAGCGAGGATTCTCGGTTACGGCGCAGGTATGACCAGCCAATTGGAGCAGGATTATCTTGCGACCACGAGAAAAGCTCGCACAATTTTCGAGCGAGATTTTTTCGGGTTTAAGCCGGAAGAGCCGGCTCGCTACTCGATAGAAAATCTGTAGCTGCCGGCTCCTGAACCTCGGGTTAGACGCCGTAGTAGAGCTCAAACTCGTATGGATGGGGGCGCTGAGCGAGAGGCTTGAGCTCGTTCTCACGCTTGTACTCAATCCAGGTGTCAATCAGCTCCTGAGTGAACACCCCACCCTCGAGTAAGTAGGCATGGTCAGCCTCAAGCGCATTCAGCGCTTCGTCGAGTGATCCCGGCACCTGGGGGATGTTTTTTGCTTCCTCGGGTGGGAGCTCGTACAGATCCTTATCGACCGGCTCATGAGGTTCGATACGATTCTTGATGCCGTCGAGTCCTGCCATCAGCTGTGCTGCGAATGCGAGATAGGGGTTGCTCGAGGCGTCTGGAGCGCGGAACTCGATTCGTTTCGCTTTGGGGTTCGTTCCGGTGATTGGGATGCGTATGCAGGCAGAACGGTTTCCGGCAGAGTAAACCAGGTTTACGGGCGCCTCGAAGCCTTTCACCAAGCGGTGGTAGCTGTTCACTGTTGGGTTGGTGAATGCGAGCAAAGATGGCGCATGCTTGAGGATTCCTCCGATGAACCAGCGTGCGAGGTCACTCAGGCCTCCGTAACCGTTTTCGTCGTAGAAGAGGGGCTCGCCGTTTTTCCAGAGTGACATGTGGGTGTGCATTCCCGAACCGTTGTCTCCGAAGATTGGTTTCGGCATGAAGGTCGCAGTCTTGCCCCATTGTTCAGCGGTGTTTTTGATGATGTATTTGAACTTCAAAATGTCATCCGCAGCATGCAACATCGTATCGAAGCGGTAGTTAATCTCAGCTTGGCCACCGGTGCCTACTTCGTGATGTGACCGCTCAAGATGAAAGCCCGCCTCGATCAGCTTCAGAGACATGTCGTCACGAAGGTCGGCCTGCTTATCTACCGGTGACACTGGAAAGTAGCCACCCTTATACGGCGTTTTGTTGCCGAGGTTGCCGCCTTCTTCTTTGCGACCTGAATTCCAGGCACCCTCTTCCGAGTCAATCATGTAGAAGCTGGAATGCTCGTTCACTTCATATCGCACCTCGTCGAAGACATAGAACTCAGCTTCAGGTGCGAAGAAAGCGGTGTCAGCGATGCCTGTCGACGCGAGATATTTTTCTGCCTTCTTCGCGACCTGGCGCGGGTCTTTCGAATAGATCTCGCCATTGCGTGGGTTATAAATATCGAACACCATGACCAACGTGCGTTCTAGGCGAAACTGATCGATGTAAGCAGTGGTCACGTCGGGAATCAGCTGCATGTCTGATTCATGGATGTTGGCAAAGCCACGGATGGATGATCCATCAAAAAGCTGGCCCACTTCAAAGAACTCTTCATCAACAGTGGATGCCGGAATGTTGAAGTGCT
>JALRLI010000033.1 GCA_023254555.1 Microbacteriaceae bacterium | reverse complement strand
CCGCTCGGGCTCGGTTTTGACCTCGCGTTTTGCCATCACCTGGTCAAGCAACGTGTCGAAGTATCCAGCCATCTCTTGAGCGGCTTCTCCAGGCCATGCATGCACTGGTTTCGCTGCGCCTTGGGCCTGCTGCAATGAGGTTCTCTCAGGTAGCTCGGGCTCAAGAACTAGCGCCCCAAACATTTCACGCATCTCATTGATCCTGAACTGATGTTCCATTGACTGAGGTCGCACGCGATTCACGACGATACCGAGGGGTTGTAGACGCGGGCTTAATCCCCGACGAATCTCTTCGATTGCTCTCAGCGCCCTGTCTGCCGCGGCAACCGAGAATAAGCCCGGCTCGGCGACGACAAGAACTCGGTCACTCGCTGCCCAGGCAGTGCGGGTGAGAGCGTTGAGCGACGGAGCGCAGTCAATCAGTACGAGGTCGTATTCAGTCTCGATGTTTGCAAGAGCCTCTTCAAGCTTCCAAATTTCGCGGATGCTCGGATGCGGTCCATCGAAATTGATTGACGCAGGGCTGCCAATCAACACATCGATTCGACCTTCATGGTGCTTCATCCAGCCGCTCGGTACGATTGCCTTTCGGACGACCTTCTCTTTGGGGTTTTCGAGGACATCAGCTACGTTCGCTTCAGTGTTGGCTTCAACGTCTAATCCGGTTGAGACATCAGATTGGGGGTCGAGATCCACGACCAGCGTACGCAAACCTCGTGAAAATGCAGCTGAAGCCAGACCGAGAGTAACTGTAGTTTTGCCAACGCCGCCTTTTAGCGAGCTAATACTGAGTACGTGCACAATCATTAAGCGTACCTTCAGTACCATGTGAGAGCCAGCTGAGAGTCGGCAAGCCCTGCGGAGATGAGAAAAGAATGACAGTACGACCGATTCGAGTGTTTGGAGACCCGGTCTTAACAAGCGAATGTTCAACCATTCACAATTTCGACGAAAAAATACGTGCTCTGGCAGAGGACCTCATGGAGAGCGTTGCTCTTCCAGGCAGGGCTGGGGTAGCCGCGAATCAAATCGGTGTCGGTTTGAGAGCATTTAGTTACAACGTCGATGGCGAAATTGGGTACGTGTTGAACCCAGAATTAGTCGAAGTCTCAGGCGATCCTGTACTCACGGGAGAGGGCTGCTTATCAGTGCCCGGGCTGTGGTTCGAAGTTATGCGGTACCCGTTCGCAAAAGTTGTGGGCAGGGATGCCAAGGGTAACGAGATTGTTCTTGAGGGATCTGGACTTATGGCGCAAGCGCTGCAACACGAGTGCGATCACCTCGACGGCAAACTGTACATTGACAGGCTGGACCGCAATCAGCGTAAGGAAGCTCTGCGCCAGATTCGAGAATCCGACTGGTTCTAGCCCGTTACCGAGAGCCCTTCGGTCGCGTCGTCAGGGCCATAAAGAGATTCGATTTCGTGGGAGAAGTCGCGAAGTACGACGTCCCGCTTTACGCTGAGCTTAGGTGTGAGATGGCCACTCGCCTCCGTGAGTTGGTGAGGAATAACGAGGAACTTTCTCACTGACTCAGCGCGTGACACCTTCGAATTAGCGCGATCAACTGACTTCTGAATCTCAGCCAAAACCTTAGGATGTTTGGCGGCTAGCTCCAGAGCCATGTTCGGGTCTTCACCTTGATTGTTGAGCCACACGGGGAGCATTTCGGGGTCAAGAGTGACGAGCGCACCGACAAATGGTTTTTGATCGCCAACCACAATGATTTGACCGATGAGCGGATTCGATCGGATTGAGTCTTCGAGCTGGGACGGGGAAACATTCTTACCACCGGCAGTGACAATAATGTCTTTCTTACGACCTGTGATGGTGAGGTAACCCTCGTCATCGAGTGAGCCAAGATCGCCAGTTTTAAAATAGCCGTCTTCCGTCATCGCAGCTTTTGTGGCTGCCTCATTTTTCCAATATCCGGCGAAAATGTTGATGCCTTTGATCAGGATTTCACCGTCATCCGCTGTTTTTACCGAAACTCCTGGGAGCGCTGGGCCAACAGTTCCAATCTTGAAGCGTGTGGTGAGGTTCACAGTGGCTGGCGCAGTGGTTTCGGTAAGGCCGTACCCCTCAAGAATCATGATGCCCAAACTGCGGTAGAAATGGCCAAGGTAGGGGCTGAGAGGGGCAGAACCTGAAACAGCATACTTCACGTTGCCGCCAAGCGCTGAGCGCAATTTCTTATACACAAGCGCATCGAAGAGCCTGAACTTCAGGGCCAAACCCAGCGGAACGTGACCAGCATCTACAGCTTTCGAGTGGGCAACAGCCACCAGGGCAGCGTTTCTAAAAATCTTGCCCTTGCCTCCGCTTTCAGCCTTCTGCTCTGAGGAGTTGTAAACCTTCTCAAAGACACGGGGAACTGCGAGCAGGAAACTTGGTTTGAACGAGCCGAGCGCAGGGAGAAGTTGTGATGTGTCAGCTTGATGCCCAACTTTCACACCAGCGTGGACGGCGAGGGTTGAGATGAACCGCGCGAACACATGAGCAAGGGTGATGAATAAAAGAGTGGATGCTCCTGGAGCTACAACCTCGCTCAGCGCACTTGCTGAGTTTCTAGAAAGCTCGACGAAATTACTGTGGGTGAGCACGCATCCTTTTGGCCTGCCTGTGGTTCCAGAGGTGTAGATGAGTGTTGCGATATCAGACCCTTTGGCCTGAGCTCTTCTGCTCTCGAGCTCAGATTCACTTACGTTTGATCCCGCCAGACGAAGTTTTTGAAGATCACCTGTGTCGAGCTGCCATGTCAACCGAATCTCCGGGAGATCGGCGCGAACTTCATCAAATTTTGCGAAGTGTTCGGTCGTTTCGACGATGATTGCGACGGCTTCGGAGTCTTCAAGAATCCAACGAATCTGCTCGGGGGCACTGGTTTCATAAATGGGCACCATCACAATTCCTGCGTACCAAATCGCGAAATCAATCAGTGTCCACTCATATTTGGTCTTGCAGATAAAACCAACCTTTTCACCCGGCTTGAGGCCAGACGCAATCAATCCTTTCGCGACTTCTCTGACCTCAGCTTCGAAGTCTGAGCAAGAAATATCTCGCCATCCGTTGCCATCGGGGAGAGCAAATAGGGCAGTATTTGGAGTTGCCAACACCCGCTGACGCAAAAGTTCGGTGACGTTATCTTGCGGTCTTGGTTCGACTGCAACAGCCGTGTGAAACTCCCTCATGGGTAACTCCTTCGGTACCTTCTCTTGGTAATCACTCTAGTGCTGGATGCGGTCAATGCCGCTTCTAAAATTTGCGATTGATAGGCTTATCGATGTTCGCTGAAGGGATCAGGCATGTTCTACTGGATCATGAAACACCTCGTCGTGGGGCCGATTTCAAAGATGATCTTCCGACCTTGGATCGTGGGTGCAGAGAACATCCCGGCTGACGGTCCTGTGATTCTCGCAAGCAACCACCTGTCTTTTATCGATTCGGTGTTCCTCCCTCTGATGATTCAGCGCAGGGTCTATTTTCTCGCCAAGAGCGAATACTTTAAAGGACGCGGCATAAAGGGCTGGCTTACGAAGAATTTTATGTTGGCCACGGGTCAGCTGCCTATAGATCGGTCTGGGGGTCAAGCCTCGGAAGCATCGTTGATTACTGGTTTGGGCGTCCTGGATAAAGGAAATGTGCTGGGCATTTATCCCGAAGGAACTCGAAGTCCAGACGGCAACCTATACCGCGGCCGGACGGGGGTGGCCAGAATGATTCTTGAATCTGGTGCTCCTGTTATTCCGGTGGCGATGATTGACACAGATAAAGCAATGCCCATCGGAAGCAAGCTGCCAAAGATTCGCCGAATCGGAACCGTGATCGGCGAACCTCTCGATTTCTCACGATTTCGAGGCATGCAGTCTGACAGGTTCATCCTGCGATCGGTGACCGATGAAATTATGTATGAGCTCAACAAATTGAGCGGCCAAACCTATGTCGACGTTTACGCATCTAGCATCCGCAACCGACCAGCTAAAGCAACTCGCTAAACTAATAACCGGAGTGAAATTTGTCATCGCTCCATTCAGGTTTTCGTAAAGAATCGAGTGACGAACGTGTCGCAGCAACCAACGCCCCAGTCCGTGCTTGCCGGCTTGGAAGTTCACAAAGGGCTTGAAGCGAAGCAACAACCTCACTGGACGGACCCTGAGGCAGTCGTCGAGGCAACTGCGGAACTTGCGAAGCAGCCGCCCTTGGTGTTCGCCGGCGAAGTAGATCAACTCCGTGATCGATTGGCAGCAGCCGCTCACGGTAAGGCCTTTTTATTGCAGGGCGGAGACTGTGCTGAAACGTTTGCAGGCGCTACAGCCGATCAGATTCGGAACCGGGTGAAGACGGTACTTCAGATGGCAGTCGTGCTCACGTACGGTGCCTCCATGCCAGTAATCAAGTTGGGTCGAATGGCAGGCCAGTTCGCGAAGCCTCGATCGAATGACACCGAAACGAGAGGCGATGTTACGTTGCCGGCGTACCGAGGCGATATCGTCAACGGTTACGATTTCACTCCAGAATCTCGATCAGCAGATCCCCGTCGTATGGTCAAGGGCTACCACACAGCTGCATCAACTCTGAATTTGATCCGAGCTTTTACTCAGGGAGGCTTCGCAGATCTCAGACAGGTTCATGAATGGAATAAGGGGTTCGTCTCGAACCCAGCGAATCAGCGGTATGAGTCTCTCGCAGCTGAGATTGATCGCGCACTTCAATTTATGACTGCGATTGGTGCAGATTTCAGCGAGATGAAGCGAACAGAATTTTTTGTCAGTCACGAAGCATTGCTGCTTGATTATGAGCGCCCCATGACTCGTATCGATTCGCGAACGGGTTTGCCTTACAACACGTCAGCTCACTTCGTCTGGATTGGTGAGCGAACGAGAGACCTCGATGGCGCACACGTCGACCTGCTCTCAAGGGTGCGAAACCCAATTGGCGTAAAACTTGGGCCGACTGTTGACGGTGATACTGCGCTGAGGCTGATCGACAAGCTCGACCCAGAGCGCGAGCCGGGAAGGCTGACTTTCATCACTCGAATGGGAGCTGACAAGATTCGTGACGCTCTCCCGCCTCTCCTCGAGAGGGTTCGAGACAGCGGCGCAACCCCGCTCTGGGTGACAGACCCGATGCACGGCAACGGCATCACAACTCCAAACGGGTACAAAACTCGTCGATTTGAAGACGTCATGAACGAACTCAAGGGATTTTTTGAGGCGCATCGTGAGGTTGGCACCTACCCTGGGGGCATACACGTTGAACTCACCGGCGATGATGTCACAGAGTGCCTCGGAGGCTCTGAAAACATCGATGAGGCGACACTTGCGACTCGCTATGAGTCGCTCTGTGACCCTCGACTGAATCACATGCAATCACTAGAGCTCGCATTCCAGGTTGCAGAAGAACTTACGTCAGCATCTCGCTAGCGCGGGTAGTTGATTGTTACCGAGACGCCTTTTCGTTGCATCGAGCCTGCTGCGGGTGACGTGCCTGTAGCAGTGAGGCCGTTCCAATACTTCTCCTCTGCGTCAACTACGGGGGAGAAACCCGCAGCACTCAATTCGCTCACGGCTTGTCGAACGGTCTTTCCTGCCACGTTGGGAACCGCGAAGAGTTGAGGGCCCTTTGAAACATTGAGCCCGACGGAGTCTCCAACCTTCAAACCGTCCATCGGCCCAGCGAGGCCAATGACCTTACCTTCGGGAATGTCATCGCTGAACGATTCTGTCAGTTTCGCATCATCAACCTTTAGCCCAGCACCAGATAATGCGGATTTTGCAGCGCTTGTTGAAGCCCCCGCGATATCGGGTAATGCGCCCGCAGAAATTTGGAGCTCTGCTGGTAAGGGCTGATCTTGACTCGTCGCCGCGAGCACGGTGCCCGCCGTCTCAGCAGAGAACAGCTTCGCTGTCACCTTGCCAAAAACGAATCCGGCCTTGGTGATCGCTTTTTCTGCGTCGGCTTGCGATAAACCAACCAGTGTGGGAACTGCGATGATTTTTGGCCCGGTGGATTCGCACACGGAAACAGAAGTGCCCGCCGCTACAGGTGTTCCAGCCTTCGGAATTGTCGAGACGACGCTTCCAACCGGGATCGAGGGGCTCGAACACTTTGTGACCTCGGCGCTCAGGCCCAAATCTTCAATCTCACTCACCGCAGCGGAAGTTTTTTCGCCAATGAGTTTCGGAATGCTGATGAGCGATCCTGGCCCTTGACCAAACCACCAGCCGAGAATTACGAGGCCAGCGACCGCAAGAGCCACAATCGTGGCAGTGGCGCCTCCGAGTTTTGCGCGCTGAGTCGCAGCAAGTTTCGCGGCAACGACTTTCGAGTCGGAGGAGTGCTTTCCTTTTTTGGAGTCAGCTACTTTGGGTTGGGGTTCTCGGCGTACAGAGGCAACATCTTCAGGGGAAAGCACCGTTGTTGAAGGTGTAATCAACCCCGTGTTACTGCTCAACACCTGAGTTGCGGCTAAAGCTGTCGCGGCGAGGCCAGTGCCACCGCGCATTGCCCGCAGTCGGTCGAGAACGACTGTCGCATCTCGGGGACGCTCGTCGGGATCTTTCAACGTTGTCCAGCGAACGATTTCATCAAGCTCCGGCGTTGAATCTGAGCTCTGGGAGCTTGGAACCGGCATTTCGTCGTGCGCATGTTGATAGGCAATCTGCATCGGTTGGTCGCCGGTGAAAGGCTGTTTGCCGGTCAACATTTCAAAAAGCATGATGCCAAATGCATACACATCGCTTCGGGCATCCGCTTCACCCCTCGTGACGAGTTCGGGGGAGAGGTACGCAATAGTGCCGAGCAAGGCCTGGCCGGTGGTCGTGTTCGCGCTCGCGGCTCTTGCCAGCCCGAAATCGCCGATCTTGATTCTGCCGTCATCAGCGAGCAGAACATTTTCGGGCTTCAGGTCTCGATGCACAATCCCGGCAGCGTGCGCAGCAGCAAGGCCCGAGAGCACGGCTTCGCTCACCTCGTAGGCTTGATCTGCAGTCAGGTGATGTTGTTGCTTGAGTAAGTCTCGAAGTGTGATTCCAGGGAGGTATTCCATCACGAGATAGGCCATGTGGGCATCCTGCCCCTGGTCGAATACGTTCACTACATTGGGATGCGCCAAGCTTGCGGCACTGCGAGCTTCTTGATCAAATCTGCGCTTAAAATTCGCATCATCAACCAGATGACCATGCATGACTTTCACTGCCACTTTGCGTTCGAGTCGGTTATCGCCCGCGACGTAAACGGTTGCCATTCCGCCCCGAGCAATGCGCGATTCGATGGCGTATCTGCCGTCTATCACTCGCCCGATCATCGGATCGTTAGGGTCGCTGGTCACCCAAAAAGTTTATGGAGGAGAGAGGCAAGTTTCTTGAATCCGAGTCGGTGTGGCAGGAAATCGCGGATTCGCGCGGTGCTTGAAATCGGGATGAAAGATGGCAAAAATGTAGCTGTGACTGCATCGCAAAAAATAGAGTATTTGACGGTTCCTGATTTGGTCGAAAAGTGGGATTCCACTCCAGGAAAAATACGACGGATGATTCAGCAGCGACAACTTGCCGCGCGTCGTATTGATGGCGTTTTGAGCATCCCGCTGCTCTTCATAGACGGTAGTGAGCCGCTGCCTGCTCTTCAGGGCACCTTGGTTTTACTCAGCGACGCGGGTTACTCAGACGAGGAGGCGATTGACTGGCTCTTCAGTGCGGATGCGGGAATGGACATCCCCCCAGTTGAAGCCCTTCGCAATGGCCGTAAAACGGAGGTCAGAAGGGTGGCTCAGGGCCTCGCGTTCTAAGCGACTCGATTCGCTGCCTTTTCGGCAAGCGAACCCAAACTGGATTTCGCTCGTTCACTCAGATGTGATCCTGCAAGTGCTTCGACTGCTCGTTCTACGTTGTTTGCAATCATTTTTTCGACAGACTCGACGGCACCAGCGTCACGAATTGTTCGTTGAAGCATCAAGATTTGTTCTGCGTCAAGCGTTGGGTCACCCAGCAATTCATCGAAGAGTCGTTTCGCATTGGCCGGGAGTTGTTGACGGGTGAGCCCGACGAGCACGGTTCGCTTTCCTTCGCGGAGGTCATCGCCGGCAGGTTTTCCTGTGAGCTCAGTGTCGCCGAAGACTCCAAGTAAGTCATCTCTGAGCTGAAACGCGACTCCGACTGGTAAGCCAAAGTCGCTGAAGGCGAGTTCAGCGTCAGGCGATGCGCCCGCAAGTGCGGCGCCGATAAGCAGGGGCGCTTCTACGGAATACTTCGCAGACTTGTAGACGAGGACTCGGGTGGCGCGCTCGAGTTGCTCTTCTTCGGTTCCAAATCCAGAGAGTTGCTCCTCCAACAGGTCGAGGTACTGCCCAGCAGCGACTTCTGTTCGCATCGTATTGAAGTGCGCACGCGCTGCCTGCGCCGAATCCGGTTTCACGAGTCGAACTGCCTGGTCAAAGAGTTCATCGGCCCAAGATTGCAACATGTCACCGACCAGAATCGCGGTCGATATGCCATAGTGCTCTGCCGAGCCTTGCCAACGCTGCTCTTGATGCACGGCTTCGAAGGCCTTGTGCACAGCGGGCCGACCTCTGCGCAAATCCGATTTATCAATCAAATCATCATGCACTAATGCTGCGGCGTGAAAGAACTCCAGTGCTGCCGCTGCCAGCAAAACCTGCTTCGGCGGTTCGGTCGCGAGTGGATCAAAGCTAGGAGAGACTGCGTCATATGCCAAAATCGCGAACTGACCGCGCATCCTCTTGCCGCCGCTGAGAAACTGTTCGGCAATGTTAATGAGAGGAGTCACATCAGAGCCAAGATCTGCGAGCAGCGCTCGTTGGCGGTGAATACACTCGTCGATAGATTGCTGAATGAGAGCTGCGAGTCTCGAAGTTTGGTCCACACGCCTAGCCTACTCATGCTCCCAGAGGCTAAAATATGACAGTCGGCTTTTTAGGTGGTGATGTAGGTGGCTCTTTCAGAACGCGAACAGCGTCTGCTAGACGAGATGGAAAGAAACCTCTACCAGAGCGAAGCCGATGTGCTTGATGCGTCTTCTGGTGCGAGATCAGCCCCGAGTTACCGATCGACCGTGATTGGCGTCGTAATCGTGGCGTTGGGATTGGCCGCCACTCTCGGTGGGGTTATCTCTCATCTCCTTTTCATCGGCGTGCTCGGTTTCATCGCGATGCTCTTCGGTGCGCTTTACATATTCTCACCGAAGAGAGATCAGCGACAGAGTGGCAACCAGACGAAAGCTTCGCGCGCAAAGAATTCCTCGACAAAGTCGCGACAGAGTTTTGCCGATCGCATGCAAGATCGTTGGGAAGAGCGTGGCAACGGCTTGCGCTAAGTAAGTCAAGAAAATTCAATCCGGCTGAGGGCCGGATTTTTTTTGCCCCCAATTCAGGATTTAAACTCCACTTTGCTCCACGCAATTAGCTTTGAAAAATCAAGCCTTATGTTCTTCATTTCGGAAATATTTATCAATTTAAGTTAAAAAGTGGAGATATGTGGAGTAAAGTGGAATAAATCCCCGTTTGGCCGGAAAGAAGGGAGGGGGCTGGTGTTTCTAGGAACTTTCTCGCCGAGGCTAGATGAAAAAGGGCGCATCATCCTTCCCGCCAAATTTCGGGATGAACTTTCGCATGGGCTGGTGGTTACCAGGGGACAAGAGCGTTGCCTCTATGTCTTCAGCCGTGACGAATTTGAGACCATCCATGACCGGATTCGCAATGCACCCATTACGAGCAAGCTGAGCCGCGATTACCTGCGCGTCTTTCTCTCAGGAGCTCATGATGAGACCCCAGATAAGCAGCACCGAATTACACTCCCCGCAACACTTCGGGAGTATGCAGGTCTTGATCGCGATCTCGTTGTTATTGGGGCGGGTTCGCGCGCTGAGATATGGAACGCCGAAGCATGGCAGGAATATCTTGCCAAGCAAGAGGCTGCTTTCTCCGACGTTGAGGAGGAGGTGATTCCAGGCATGTTTTAGTTCTCGAGCCTGAATCCCAGCCAAGCTCCCTGACGCTCTTCCCCTGTGTCAGGTCGTGTGGATGGGGCTCAGGCTTGAGAGCAGAAGCCTCAGCGTTATGAGCCTCTCGAATGAACAACGTGAAGCGCCCCAGCCGCAGCTTGACCAAATACACCTGCCTGTGATGCTTGAGCCAGTAATTGAGCTACTCCGAGATGTCGCGGTTAGACCGGGCGCAGTAATTGTCGATGCAACTCTCGGAATGGGCGGGCATACAAAAGCCCTGCTGGAGAATTTTCCGGAAGTTCGCGTGATCGGACTAGACCGCGATCTCGATGCATTGACCATCGCGAGCAAGAGACTCGCACCGTTCGCAGATCGAGTCACCTTTGTGCACGCCGTCTACGATGAGCTGCACGAGGTACTCCAGCGTCTTGGAATCGATTACGTCGATGGAATCCTTTTTGACCTTGGTGTCTCCTCTTTGCAGCTCGACGAAGCGGATCGCGGCTTCGCATATGCACAAGATGCGCCGCTCGATATGAGGATGAATCAGTCGGAGGGTCAAACAGCTGCCGAAATTCTTTCCTCCTATTCCGAAGGCGAGCTCCGACGCATCTTTGAGAAATTCGGTGAGGAGAAACTTGCCGGTCGATATGCGCGCGCAATAATTGCTGCTCGACAAGAACAGGCGATTACTCGAACGTCACAGCTCGTACAGATTCTCTCTGATGCCACGCCTGCGGCACTTCGGGATGCACGCCATCCGGCAAAGCGCGTCTTCCAGGCCCTCCGCATCGAAGTAAACGAGGAGCTTAGCGTTCTCGCGAGAGCAATTCCGGCAGCGATTGAATCTCTCGCGGTGCACGGTCGAATCGTCTTCCTCGCCTATCACTCACTCGAAGATCGGATGGTGAAGCGTGAGTTCGCGGCGCTCGCAACTTCCAGTGCGCCAGCTGGACTGCCCGTGGAACTTCCAGAGCACAAGCCACAGCTCAAACTCCTCACCAAGGGCGCAGTGCTCGCTGACCAGCGCGAAAGGGAGAAAAACCCTCGCTCAATTCCAGTGAGAATGCGGGCTGCTGAGCGAATCAGGCCTGCATCATGAGTTCAAACACCGTGCCAATTGATCTCAGCCCACTGGAGCAAGACTTGAAGTCGTTGGGGATTGGTCTGGATGCGCTCGAAACAGTAGAACAGCATCCAATCGTTCCAACGGTTCGCCCGGAACCGAAACGGCCAGCGCTGCAGCTCGTTCCGAAAATTTTGCAGAAG